>NZ_JAGHKE010000155.1:0-37260 GCF_017889395.1 Allofournierella sp.
ACGCCAGTTCCTTGAGCTTCAGACCGGTGAAGGTATCCATCAGCCGCTGGGCAATCTCCCGGTGGGTAAATACTCCGCAGTCCCAGGAACCCATCAGCCATGTCTGTATAAAGTCACCCACCTTGCTGCCAGGAGCAGGCGGCCCATAGACGCTCTCATCCGCCCACATGACCTCCATCTTTTCACATTGATCTGGCCGGGGACAGGACTTCTTGTTGCCGTATCGGTACATGATATTCACATAACCGAAGTCCTTGCCGGTTCGGTCATGACCGACGGCTTCCACTTTATAGGCAGTTATGGACATTGCAGTTCCACCTCCTGAGCCAGTACAAATCCGCACAGCCCAAGGGAAGAGTCGATGACAAATACCCGGATGTGTTCCCGTTCCATGCGCTCCCGCAGTTCCTCGATGCTGCAACAGGCGGGAAAGCCGTAAGAGATGGTTCCGCGCAGAAGGTCTTTGTACTGTTGGAAAAAACCGTCCACGGTGATCTCGTCCATGCCGAAGAGGATGTTGTCCTGGATCACATTTTCAAACCAGTGGGCCAGCAGGCCGGTGAAGCGAACGGATACTTTCTCTCCGGCCTCGGTCTGGGTATCCATGTGCAGGGTATGGGCTTCAAAGTCAGCGCAGTAGCGAAGGACTCTGTTGTCGTGTAGACCATCAAAAGAGCGCATCAGCGTACTCATAGAGATTCCTCCTCGTCCATGAGCTGCTCCTGGATCTCTTTGGGCAGGTCGTTCCATAAAATGTCGTATGTAAAATCCCGAATCTCCGGGTAACATTCCCGTGCGGTCTTTTCTGCTGTCTCTCGATTCAGGTAGTGCATCTCTTGGTGGAAAAACCAGTTGAGCTTTTCCATCAGCCGATAGAGGCGGATTTGTTCTTCTTGGGTCATGGGACACAGCCTCCTAATTCAGTCCCATTACAAGGCTCCAGATGCTGACCGCGATTAGTACGATTCCCAGTAGGAAGAAAATCACCCGTCTGGAGCCGCGGCCATAACGATGAGAGTCCGGCTTACCGGTAGGGTCGCACATCCAGTTCCAATTCAGAATTGAGCCAACCACGGACACAATGCCCATGATCAAAGTCACCCACTCCCAGTGTGCCTGTAAAAATACCGTGATCTGCTCGCTGTTCATTTAGGTTTCCTCCTCTCCTTATCCCTGTATATCAGCGTCAACGGGGCCTTTTTTCAGCGTTCCATCCACAGTGATCACATGGCCCCAGAACATATCGTCGTCCTCGTACCAGGCGGTAAACCGGCCGCCGGGAGATACTGTAAACTCGGTGAGGAGGATGCGCCGGGCAAACTCATCCTCGGTGATGGGGTCTTTTTCCGGGTCACGGTCGGTCTGGTCATTGTCCGCCAGCCATTCGTTGGCCTGAGCAGTGAGCTTCTGGGCAGCCATCGCTCGCAGGGACTTATCCCAGGTTTCCTGGTCTGACACCAGTTTCTTCATCACATTGGTGACACGGGTCCAGGACGCTTTCTTTTCAATCTCCACATCCAACGAGATCCGGACTTCTTTTCCCATCCACTTACAGGTCCCCTCGAATATGCTCATCTCACGATCCAGCGTGAGGGTTCCCAGCACTTCGTCCTCCAGAAGAATGGGCTTTGTGTATTCCGCCCAAATCTCCTCCAGTGCCGGACAGGGTACGCCTTCCTCCAGTACCTCCGTGACATACCACTGAGGTTCGTAGAGGGCAGCACCTTTCCAGCCGCGGGCTTTGATCCGGTAGATCTGGCCCTTGGTAAACCGCTTGGAATAGTCGCCGGCATCCCGTTCCTTGTCCGTCAGCGGCCAGCTCAGGTAGCATCGACCGGAGATCGCCTGTCCGGTCTGGACATCCGCCATGGCGAGGGCATGGGTATGCGCCGCCCAAAAGGTATCCAGAAAGGTTTTGTCCGCGCTGATACCATCCTGAATCAGCACCAGTTTTTCCTCATCTTCCGGGGCGTACAGGGCAACAAAGTCCTTGACCGTTCTCTTTTTCATGGCGTTCTCCTTACGCAAATACTTGCTGGTATTTCTCTTTCAGTTCCTTCGGCGCCGACTTGATGACCTTGCTGCCGCCGTTTTCGGAGGCCGGGCCCCAGATGGCCCAGAGCAGGCTCTGCCAAGCGATGGCCCGGAATTTCAGGTCCTTGTCCTCTTCCGGCAGGAGATAAGCGGAAAAGCGGTGCTTGACTGTCAGCAGCGCATCCAGGCTTTCCGTATTGGCAATCAGGCTGTGAAATTCCTTGGCAGGCTTCAGCCATTGCATTGACAATGCGCCCCGTACCAATACTCCCAGTGTCCATGCTTGGAAACCGAACTTCCGGATCAAGGCATGAAGGAATTTCTCTTGCAGGGAGGAGTGCTCGTCGTCGCAGAGATCCAAATACTCTGCCACCAGCGGCGCCCACGGTTCTCCCTCCAGCCCCAGAGCGAACACAGCGAAAGTGCCGGGCATCGCGCAGAACTCATCAGCAAAGTTTTCATAGTACTCATACTCCCGCATGGCCAGACGAGCGTATCGCTCTATAGCCGGATGCAGATCGGGGTGCTGCACAGCGCAGGCAAAGAGCTGATTGATGCTCTTCTTGGGCAAGCCGGGAATGGGCAGATAGATTTTCTCCTTTCCTCTGAATTCCACCGAGTAACTGCGGGGGAATTCCTCCTGCTCCAGCACCGCACACAGGTAGTCCAAGATCTCGGCATAGCACTCCTCGGTGGAGTCCCTGGCGGTGATTCGGATGGCAGCAAACGCATCATTGGCCGATGCGGTGAAATGCTCCGTCTTACGCTGCTGGATGTCCTTTGGTAATTTGCCGCTGCCGGCTGTTTTCAGTTGCTTCACCATATCTGGGCGAAGTTGGGAGACCAGGCCGAGGATGTGCTCGGTGGTGAGGGATTCAAAACTCTGCCCGTATACGGTATGGCAGATAGCCACATAGCAGGCAAAGCGCAGCAGACCTTCTTCCACATCCTCCGGACGCAATTCCGGCAACACCGAGCAGGGTGGAAAGACGGTAAAGCCATCATCCCGCTCTCCTACAAGGAAGTAGCGCTCCTGCACCTGCTTTTCTATGTACTTCTCCAATGTATAGCGGATCTCTTGCCAGCCCACCAGTCGCCGCATGGCGTCGCAGAAGGAAACAGCATCCTCGGAGGGAAATTCCTTCAGCAGCAGCCCGGTCAGATACCGATCCAACAGCTGGCTGGGAAGAAAGGGTGTCCCGTTGCGATTTCGCACCACGGTCGGGTAGGCGGAGTGATTTTCACGAGCGGTGCCGTTTAGCACATCCTGAATGCAGAGATCTGCCTCCGCCAGCACCTCCGGTGAAGTGTCCGGCTTGTGGATCAGATAGTAGCGGTCATGTACGCCGTCACGCTTTGGCAAACTCATTGCAAGGTCTCCTCTCAGGTCTGCTGATGCTGCATAGATACAATATGGCAGTCTGGGCAGAATTCCACATAGAGCGTACCCTCTGCGCAGTCAAAGACCGTATCCCACTGAATTTGGGCCAGGTACTTCATGGGCTTTCCGCAGCGGGGGCAGGTCGTATATTCCGCGTCCTGCACCCAGTTGGCAAAGCCGCCGATGGTGTTCACATCCTGGCAGGCCGCGCCGTAAAACAGGGGCACTGGTGCCTTACCCAGCACAAAAGAATTTTCGGTGAGGGCCTTGTAGTCCTCGGTACTGACATAGCAATCCGTCTTTTCCGCTCCGTCAAATAGTTCAGAGGGAAAGAGCTCCACGCCACCATCCAGAGAAAAGCGGTTAAAGGCGGGTCCTTTCAGAAATCCCACGCAGCTGGGGCAGCAAGTTGCGGTCAGGATGCCGTCCAGTCCCAGGAACCGGAGCCGCTCATCCCGACCGTCCAATACCAGCATGTCCACCATGCGCCCGCCACAGTGGGGGCATATGTCCTCTCGTGCTCGGCCAATGCGGACGGGGGATTTCTCGCCGGTGGTTCCTTTGACCATAGGATAGCAGGTGTCAAAGTTGAGTTGGATTCTCTGGCCCTCCTTGTCGAAGGTCCAGCCACCGATCTGTGCATAGCTGGATGGGTCCACATAGAGGCCCTTGCGCCAGGGCCGGGGATTTCGCTCCAGCTCCAGCAGCGTCTCCAGAGCCTTGTCATCTCCCTGTATAGCAAGGCAACTCATCAGGTTGGAGGCTACGCTGGAATATTCCGCGGACAACAGCGCATGAATCAGACCATCCCGCACATCGGCTGGAGCGTGATAATAGATTTCACAGGGCCAGAACACCTTTGCTGCCAGTGCCGCCCGCTGAATCTCGGGGATGATGGCATCATGGTAGCTAAGCAGCTGCCAGAAGTCAGTGAACTCCGGATCCTCCATATCCGCCAGCCGCTGGATGTTCTGAATCAGGTTTCTCTGCTTTTCTGTGATTTGTTCCGGTGTCCAGGCAAGAGCAGTTTTCCGCTCCTGTTCAGATTTGCATTTCCAGCACAGTCCCTCATAGCCCAAGGGTGTCCCACAGCCGGGGCAGGTGTACTTTAGGTTCATATTCTTTGACTCCTTTCCAAAGATAGAAAAACGCCCTGCGTCACCCTGTCACTTGGACAGGCTGACGCAGGGCGTGAAAAGGCCGCAAGAAAGAAGCCACATCTACTTCCAGATGTGATTTCCTCCACAGGCAAAATCCATTTTTATATAGAATCAAAGTTGTTTTTAAATGATTCGTGTACATCTCCCAAACTTCCATCTACATCACGCATGATTCCATGCGCATAGTATAAATTGGTTGTGATGCTTTTCTATATGATTAGTTGCTTCTTTCAAACCATAAGGTTAGATGCTTTTTTTCATCATACCTAATTACATGGAAATTATCAACTAAAACTTGAATCGAAAATCCCAGAAATAGCTCTCTGTTAGGGGAACACATAGATGTTGGCGGACAACAGGCGTACCAATTTTTAGCACGAAATATACAACGAAATGG
Organism: Allofournierella sp.; assembly: GCF_017889395.1. Taxonomy (NCBI): domain Bacteria; kingdom Bacillati; phylum Bacillota; class Clostridia; order Eubacteriales; family Oscillospiraceae; genus Allofournierella; species Allofournierella sp. Next base: position 4,973 of record NZ_JAGHKE010000155.1, read on the forward strand.
GTGCTATAAAGCATATTCAAAAAGACCTTTAAGCCAGCAAATCAAGAGATAAGGGATATAAGCAAATCCTAACACTCGAAAAATTTGATTATTACAAGAAAAACAAGAAGATTAAACGCTGATTCTTCAAGTTTTTCGCACATTTGCTCCTTTTTCAATGAAGTTTTCAACCCTGCTTGTGATGGCTATTTTTTATAAAAATATATTTTCAGCTTTAAGAAAGTTAACCATACTTCGAGAGGTTTATGGTCATCTTTTTGCGATTATTCATTTCTGATTCCTGGAATGACTCAAAGCAGGCGCGCTACACCCGGATATGAAGTTGTTGGTGGCCTGGGCGTATTCTCCCAAACGTGTGTCGGAACTTTCAGACAGCACTCTGCCGCCCTCTTTGGCCCTTTCCTCTGCTCCGGCAGTTTATCTTTGACACTCTTTTGCCCTGCGTGTTTCAAGCAAAACTTTCTCCTTTTGGGATGGGTGTGGGATTGGATTCTGTATATTAAAAGATGTTCCGTCCGGGGTGAACAGAAAAGACAGGCTGAATCGCCACAGAGGGGACGCAGGAAATGCGCCGCATAAACAAAGAATAAGCCCTGGCGAGGCACACCCTTTCTCAAAAGATGGAAAATGTATATGCAGCCGCAATAACTCGCTCATAATCGGATTCTTGTCATATAATCAGCAGATGACAAGAAAGACAACAAGCAATATCGTTCGGAACAGTCATTCTTCTGTAAACAGTCCATTCTTTCCGGTAGCTATTTTCCTCGTTCTGTGGTATTGTTCGGTTGCCGAAAGGAGGCGACGATATGCAGAAAGGAAACAGCTATACCGTAGGCCAGTGGTGTGACCGCTGGTTTTGCGAGAACCAGAGTAGATGGAGCGGCAGCACAGTGGGCGGATACCGCAATCTGATCTACCGCCACATCCTTCCCGAGATTGGGAGCATTCCGCTGGCGGAGCTGTCGGAAAACACTGTCACCGGCTTCTATGATAGCCTGCGGAGCCAGAGGCTCAGCGCCAGAAGCGTCTGGTGCGTCCACCTGCTCCTGCGGCGCTGTATGGACGAAGCAGCCCGTGACCAGCTTATCCCCTATAACACGGTGCGGCTCTGCCAGGAACCGCAGGCAGAGGAATATAAAACGGCCCCCTTGCGCCTGGGGCAGCTCCAGCGGTATCTGAACGCGGCGGAACGGCTTGGCGTGCTCCCGCTTATCTACACAGGACTCTCCAGCGGCCTGCGGCAATGTGAACTCATCACCTTGTCGTGGGCCGATTTTCATATCCGCTGCCGGTATATCCTCAAGGGACATCGACTGCTGGCCCTCAACCGTAAGGCGGAACATCTTCTGGAACAGATACCGGAAACCGACTGCTATGTGTTTCTAAACCCCAAGACCGGAGCGCCGTATCAGCTCCACGAGCTCTACTACCTGCACAAGCGGATACTGAAACAGGCCGGCCTGCCGTGGGTGGCCTTCCGGAACCTGCAGCGCCAATGCATGGAGGTGGGGGTATGACGTCGAGAGAGTATATCCTCCACTGGCAGGAGACCTATGACAAGAACCAAAGCAGGCCAACCACCTATGCAGCCCACGGTTATCTCTTCAAAAACCATATCCTCCCTGGCTTGGGGAATATACCGCTGGAGGAATTGACTGCGAAACAGGTCGGAGATTTTCTGGAAGAGAGAAAACGCTTTGGCGGCCACCGCCCGGAAAGCCCTGAATACCCAGGACTGGGCGAATACACCATGCGGCACATCCACCGACTGCTCCAACAATGCCTGGACCAAGCGATCCGGGACGGACTGATAGAGGAAAACCCCGCCCGTGCGTTTCATTATCCAAAGCCCAAGAAGGTCAGCGCCAATGTGCTGACGCCGGCAGAGGTAGAGGACTATCTGGATGCGGCGGAGCGGCTGGGCCACCTCCCCATGTTTCTGCTGGCACTGACGGCGGGGCTTCGGCAAAGAGAGCTGATCGCGCTGAAGTGGAATGACCTGGACGTGGCGGAACGGACGCTGACCATCTCGGAGAACCGCTCGGTGGAACGGCGGGAGTTGGTGGAGTACAAAGGCTGCACCAGAACCATCAGCCTGACCACAGAAGCGGTTGAGCTCCTAAACATGGAACACGCCAGGCACCCCAGCAGCCCGCTCATGTTCATGCACCCAGCCACGCAAAAGCCCTACTCACCCCAGATGGTGCGTCGGATTCACAATGAGATTATCAAGGAAGCAGGGCTGGATCACATTCGGTTCGCCGATCTCCGGCACACCTGCGCCGTCCTGTCTCTGCAAAACGGAATGGACACGAAAGAGGTTTCTCAGATGCTGGGGCATTTCCGAACTTCAATGACGCGGCAGAACTACGCCCCCTATTTGGCAAGCCACGCCGCCAAAAGCGAAAACAGCCCTGGTGAAGCATCCCAGGAGGAACTGCGGCAAGCGGCAGATATTCTGTATAATCTCCTGAAATTCTGATAGCTATTCTGCGGAAGGTGTGGTATATGTTTGGGTCGCAAGGAGATGATGACGATGGAAAACAAACTGCTCAAAGAGCTGTATGATTGCTTTTATATCCGACCGGAGCTTGACGAACAGGAGAATGAAGTGGAGAAGTGCCACAAGGCGTTGATCGCAGCTTTGGAAAAGCCGGAGCGAAGACTGGTGCTGCGGATCATCGATGCCCAGGACTCTATCAGAGAACAGACCTCCCTCGACAGTTTTATGGCTGGCTTTGAACTGGCGTGGAGGCTCTCGGCGGAATTGCACAACGACGAAAACGAGCGCTCATTCTCCTGTCGGACCAGGAGAACGGGCGCTCATTTCTCATCTGAGGGAGAACCGGAATGAAGAACAAATTGCCATAACCGTAACGATTACCGCCAGTTTCGCACTGAGGGCCACTGTGTCATCTCAAAACAAAATGGGCAAAAGCGCCCGCACTAAGCCCAACACCCGCAGTGACCGCGCCCCAGGCGACGTTTCCGAAGCTGCCAGAACCAGCGGTACTGCAGGCACATGGGCCGACGCAAAAACTGAGCCACATAAACAAAGAAATAACTGCAGAAGTATTACGGAGTGCTCCTGCCATCATAGAAATTACAGGGAGTCTTTCTAAGAAAAACTAAGAATCGTGCGAATGCACGATTTTCTTGCGCATTCCTGCTGAATATGCTATCATTATATACAACGCTGTCAGGTGTTGGAATAGATCTTGACGGCATGATCGCATGAACCAAATGCTCTGCCGAACGGCAGGGCATTTTTTCCTATCTGGAGGAATCTTCTTATGGCAGTCAGTTATAAAAAACTTTGGAAGCTACTCATTGACAAAGATATGAAGAAGAAGGATCTGTGCGCAAAAGCAGGAATTAGTCCTGCCTCGGTTACAAAAATGGGAAGAAACGGGCATGTAACCACAGAGATTTTGCTGAAAATATGCACAGCCTTAGATTGTCAAATCGAGGACATTTTAGAAATTGTGCCGGATAAAGAATCATCCTGAAAAATGGACTTTTATTGTGAGAAAATATTATGTGGACAGATGTAAATATATACTGCTTGTATAAGGAAGCGAGGCTTGCTCCATGGCAAAACTGATTGGAAGCGCACAATCCACTAACTTTGGAGAAAATTTGTTTATACGCAAAGCCCAGGAGTTTTTGGACGATCAGTACATCATTTACTGGAATCGTCAAATATATGGCCGTGAGTTTGATGTCTGTATCCTTATGCCAGGAAAAGGCATTTTGGTTGTGGAATTAAAGGGGTGGCGTGAAGAAAATATCCTTCGTATTGAGAATAGTGATACCATTATAATCAAAACAAACGAAGGAGAAACTCTTGCTACGCCACAAAAGCAAGCGCGCGGATATCGTTTTGCAATTGAGAGGCATATACGTCAAAATACAGGTAAGTTTCCATTAGTATTTCAAATGGTCTGCCTTCCCCAAGTTTCTAAGGATTTTTATCACAGAAAAAGGCTGGATGTGGTTTTAGATGAGTCATTCACCATATTGAAAGAGGATTTGGAGGATACATCTTCTTTCTACAAAAAAATTGATCAGGCATTATCAGAAGCCTTTCGCTGGAAAAGAGATCCGTTTGATTCAAAGACCATGTTGGAAGTTCGTAATCTGTATGAAACTGATATTGATCTGGATAAAGATGACGAATCTGAAATTGGAAAAGGACAGGTACATTCTTATCATCAGCATGATTATTCTCGCTTTTATTACTTCTCCGAAGCTGATGAATTGAATGGCAATGTCATCGAAGACATCAAAGTTCAGTATATGTGCGGTTGCAAGCTATATTGTGTGTTTTCGAAAAAAGAGCAAATGTTATTTGTGCTTAATGCTCTTGATGTAGCACTTACACAAAAAGGATTAGTACGGAATCGGGATAATATCGAAATCGCATTTGACGAACAGAAAAACCATATTCCGCCTGCTACTTCCGTTAATGATATGTTCATGGGCTTTCACTGCTCCATGAGCGTATTGAGTGAGCCTTTTAGCAAGAATACTACTTCCTTTGTAATTCATAATGGAAAATATAACCGTTCTCAAGAATCTATTCTCAAAAAGCTTAGCGAACAGAGCCAGTTTAATTTTGAGCAATATGAAGTTGAGCATGCTTCGCCGAAAAAGAACATTGTAATTCGCGCCGGTGCAGGTACCGGCAAAACCTACACGATGATTTCTCGTATTGGATTTATCTGCTATACCCAAAATGTTCCGCTGCGGAAAATGGCTGACCGTATTGTGATGATCACATTTACAAATGAAGCTGCAGATCAAATGGAGGAAAAACTCAAGACATACTTCAGGAATTGCTACCTGGTAACCTCCACCCCTGATTACCTGGAGATGGTGTCCAGAATTGAACACATGCAGATTAGCACGATTCATTCCTATGCGAAAGACTTGATTGCCCAGATGGGCACCTCATTTGGCTATGGAATCGACTTGAGCATAACCTCCAGCGAATTTTATCGCCGCAAAAAAATTACAGATCTACTTGATGAGTATATCCATCAGAAAAGAATCGAATGCGGAAACGACTATACAGATAAGCTGGGGATGCCTGTTTACGCTATACGTGACAGTATTCTTGATTTCATTGGAAAACTGCATAATAAAAGTGTCGATATCGAAACTATTGAGCCTCAAGATTTCGGAACCCTTTTGAATAGCGAGGGCCACGGTGAATTGCATGAATTACTGGCCAGCGTGATCCCGGCTGTTGAACAAGAATATCTGGGGGAACTTCTGGAAAATAACAAAATCCACCTCAGTTCTATGATGTCTATTCTTAATCGATTCATCAATGATCCAGACAGTGAGAGCAGAATCAGAGAGTTAAAGATAGATAAAGGTGCTCAGCAGTTTATGTTTGTTGATGAGTTTCAGGATACAGATGACTCTCAAATTGAATCTTTGCTGCGGATTGCCCAGGTACTTGACTATAATCTGTTCCTTGTAGGCGATATTAAGCAGTGCATTTACCGTTTTCGCGGCGCAAAAGAAAAGGCTTTTGACCAATTGGGAATTGACAAAAATCCCGAGAAGTGGTTGGAGTTTTCTTTGCGGCGAAACTATCGCACGGATAAGTATTTGCTGGATATTTTTGACCGTTCTTTTGCTGCATGGGGTGAAATGGATGAAGAGTTGCTTACCTACGATGCAGCCAAAGATAAACTAATCGGCACAAGAGACTATAACGGGAAATACTTGACCTCCAAGAGCCGGTTCTACCGGCGACTTCCGGCAGCAAATGAAGAGATGCGGATTCCCATTCTTGTTGAGGAGATTAAAAGAATCCAGAAACGCATTCAATACGAAGAGAGCCACGGAATGAAGCTTTCCGCAAAGGAAAAGAGCATTGCGATCCTGGTTCGTGAAAACTGGCAAGCTGATATGATTCGTACTGACTGTGCCAAGCTTGGAATCAGCGTACATACCAACACAGGCGGGGACTTATATATGTCCCAGCCTGCTATGGACATGCTCACTTTGGTCAATGCCTTGGTTCATTTTGACGAAGCTGACTATCTTTACAACCTTGTAACCTCAAATTTCTTTAATCTGGATATCCCCAAATCCAACCTCTATGAGATACGTATGAAGATTCGTAACGGAAAATGGAGGGCGAAGGCAGACGAGAAAGAACAGGTGAATTACCTTATTAATTTTATGAATCTGATGCTTGCGAACACTGTTGATAAGAATAACAGATGGGAATACATTGTTGCAAGCCTTAGAACACAGCCCGTTCTTCAGGCCATCCGCAAGGTGTACAGCACTCTTGAACCCTGGAAACACTTCAGCGACGATCCTTGGAAACAGCATTACTATCAGCTGAATATTGATTTGTTGTTTGAGCAGCTCATCAACGCTTGCAATGTAGATCGGCTTACTATTAACACGTTGCAGGAGCATCTTTATAATAGCATCATTTCTCAGGTCTCTGTCGATAGTCGAACTCCGGCCAGCAATGAGGAAGAGTCTACCATTCAGTGTATTACAGTACATAAATCGAAGGGACTTGAATATGGCCATGTAATTCTGCCGTTTTGCTCGGCTTCCATGGATTTTATCAAAAGGACGCAGTTACATATCAGCACGACCAAGTGCCAGGGCCGGTATCGTATTGGTTATAGCATGAGTGTGGGCAATTCCGGTCAAACTGTTCAAAATGATTTCTATGATGAAGTCATTGAGAAGTCTGAAAAAGCTCGGGAGGAAACCCGTATCCTCTATGTTGCTATGACAAGGTCGATTCGCTCATTCTCCTGGGTGGAAGTTCAGGGGAAGCAGAACTTATCTTGGCAGAATCTCATAGAAACAGAGGTGTAAGAAATGCCGTTTAAAATCTACACATATGAAGACCCTTATAAGTTAGATAAAGCGGATTTCTGGAATGAGATTTCTGCCTTACCACACTTCTGTAGTGCAAGAACCCTTGTAAATGGCTTCAAGGATGTTTTGGGTGATCGAATTGAGGGTTTGATTTGTCCATTAGATGAATTGGTCAAACACGAAGATGTTTATATGCAGTGGACGGATAATATCAGCCTTCGGATTCAACAGTATAGTGCTTTCTCAGCAGTGTTCAAGAAACTGTTAGAGAAACGAAAAATCAGTAAGCCGTTCCACATGGCTTTGGCTCACAATCAAAATCATTTCCTTGAAGCTGTCCGTCTCTTCATAGAATTGGATATCGGTGCATCTGCTGTTGATGCAAGCAAGGGAAACACGGAGCAACGGCTCTTTGTCTATATGCTGAAGCAAGCACAGCAAAGTTCGCTTTTCAGGTTTCCAGAAACTCCTTGCCGTGAAAAGCTCAAAGAAATCGTTGTGTCTCTTGCAAAAAAGGAAGTTGAAGAGTGTACTGGAACACCACAGGAAGTAAAGCGTTGGGAAAGAGCTGTCGATATTACCAAAGCGCAACCCTTTGACAGCATTGTGGTTCACGGTGTGCATCAGTTTACACCGGTACAGCTCCGGCTTTTACTTGCTATGGAAAAGATGGGGATAACCATCATCTTTTTGTTCAATTATCAGAAGAAGTATTCCAAAATTTATTCCTCCTGGAATGAAATCTATGGTTGCTTCGAAGTTCCCATTCACCATGATACCGCTGTATGTGAATATGAGCTCCCCACAATGCAAAATCCCAGCAATGCCCTGGCCTGCGCAATAGGCGAAATTTGCGAAGATAGAAACGCAGTAGGCGGTCCGTTACTTAGGAAATGGCATAAGCTGTACAAGAGCGTTCAGCTTATGGAATTTGCGAACATTACAGAGTATGCACATTTTGTTTCTAATCACTTTGATGCGGCGATTCAGCGATATTCTGAATCGCGTAGTGTCATGGAGAGAGGCAATGATGTATGGAACAATGCGGCTGTTCTCCGACATTTGGATGAACAAGTATACACTGCAAACAAAGATGTTCACACCTTGCTTAAAATCTACTATCCTGAATACGCCAAAGATCGTCACTTCCTTTCCTACCCTATCGGACAGTTCTTCTCTGCGATTTACCGTTTGTGGGACTATGAGCACAGACAGATCATTTTCGATATCAACGCTATAAAAGAGTGTTTGTCTTCCAACATCCTCAGTGTAGCTCCAGGAGAAGTACTGCTGCGGACCTTCTACAATGTTGCAATTCTCTTTGAAAATGTGACAACATACGAGGAATTTCAAAGCAAGATTATTGAGGGCTATGCCAAAAACTATGATAAGCTGGCGGCAACACCGGGTACGGATACACTTTCCGAACTGAAAAATCTATCCGTTTACAACAAGTACAAGGTTGCAAAAAAAGACTTACTTACGCTCATTCGAGCAATTGAAGAGATCAATGAGATTGCTACATATCTGTTTGCTCTGGACAATTCTCGTGAGGATTTCATCAATTTTGGAAAGCATTTCCGCAACCTCGAAGAGTTTCTCAAACAGCGTGAGTTAGCTCTGGCCAATGAGCAAGAGCGAGCCTTGATTTCGGATCTACAACTGCGCCTCGATAAAATAAAGCCGGAAAACTCTACCTTCTCCGGTACATTTAGAGATTTGCAAGAGGGACTATATTACTATTTGAAGCAAAAGAACGATGAAGATCAAGGCGTAGACTGGATTGTAAAAAACTACGAGCAGATTGACGGCGATATTCTACAGAGCAAACGTCAATTTGAGAAAGAGCAACGTAAAGTTTACCACTTTGCATGTGTATCGGATCGCGACATGAATATGAGTGTCAACGACCAACTCCCGTGGCCTCTCACGGACGAGTTTATTCGTGCTGCTTATTCCCCCATTGATCTGCAGTTTCAGGTGTACTACACCGCACTGGGGGAACGTAGCAATTTTCTTAGATATGCTCTGTTTTACGGTCTGTGCTACAATCGCTGTGATGTTCGGCTCAGCTATGTGAGGCAGTATGGTGACGAAACAACGGAACCTTATGCTTTACTGTCCATCTTGGGATTATTACCTAAGGCTGATCTGATTGAACGCGTCAATAAACCTGTTCCATTTTCAATATCCGTTGGACAAGATGTGACCAAGGGCGTTAAATATGACCGATATCAAATGATGGATATGTTTTTATGCCCGTATCGCTTTTTCCTGGACTATGTAATGGAAGATGGCCCGGTTATACAAGGAAATTTCCTGTACCAAAAATATTTTGAGAATCTACTAATTGAAGCAGTTTGGAAGCGAATTGGAAAGCAAAATCGCTTAGATGTAATGAAATTTTTACCCAAAATTTTGGCGCAGGAGACGCAGAAACTTGAACCCTACTTTAAGTTTTGGAAATCAACCGAGATCTTAGACCTTAGAGCAAGAGCAAAGAATTACCTTGTCCATGAAATAATTACAGAAGATCATGGAACAACTGTAAAGCCCTACGATCCTTCCCACATGCAGACGCGAAAACTTTTTGGGACGGCTCTATTTTCTGTTGACATCTCTGAAGTTGAAATAAAAAACCCGTATCATGAATTTGAAGCGCTTACAAGAAGAGACGGCTGGAAAAAGATTTATTCACTCCGTAGGCTGCCAAAACCAGAGAATCAAATACCAGTCGATACTCTTCGTGGCGAAACTAAAAATTATCTCAACCAGACATTTGGAAAAGGTAAAACAGCGATTCCCTCTGATTGGTGCATTTATTGTGTGCATAGAGGAAATTGCATGGAATCTTTCTTATGTAGCCAAATCAGCATGTCCAGCTCCAGGAATGAACCTCGAAGCAATTCGGAGTCCCATACAAACACCTCTGCCAAAGCTTTGCAGCCTCCCGTTTTGGAATCTCCAACAGTGAATATAGAAGAACCCCTTGTTTTGAAGCCAGTTGCACATGGGGCGCTGGCTACCGATGCTACCCATGACGAGGCTGAAAATGCTGTTTCTGCATCATCTCCACCTGCCATTCCTGATCCTACGGTCGAGAATACACCTTCCGAAGGCAAAGTTGCGCCAAATGAGTGGGGTGATTTTGAGCAAATACTAAAGACCATTCAAGAAATGGTAGAAGGAAACCGCCAGGAAATACAAAGTCTTAAAGGTGAGCTTACCTCGAGAAAAAGCCGCCGTGAGGATACCACTCGCATTGAGGCTCGCTTGGCAGAGGAAGAACGTAGAAGTCAGGAGCTTCTGGACAAGCTTACAGAAACAGAGGATCGACTGGCCACAACAGAGGCCCAGAACCGCGATCTCTCTCATACTGTCAAAACCCAGGATGCACTACTGGAGAGGAAACGAGCACTTGAATTCACAGAGGATGAACTGGAAGAGTTACACAGGTATTCTACAATCATTGTGTTTGACACATGCTCGATTATGAATTATCCGAACCTACTCGACGGTGTAAATGATGGTGAGCTTGTTGTAGTTCCTAAGGATGTAAACAATGAACTCGAACACCATAAGACCCGTTTCGGCGCGGATGAGCGAAAAATCAAAGCGCAGCGGGCTATATCAGCAATCTTTAACTACAAGCGGCATTTCCCGCTTACTTATGCTGAAGGTTTGACTGATCTGGTGCCCAATGTTTACCGTGCAGATACCGGAGAGAAGGAACAAAACGACAATATGATTTTATCTGTGGCTCTCCGATATAAGTACTATACGGATATTCCTGTCATTTTTATTACCGATGATAGAAGCCTTTCCAATAAGGCGTCCGGTGAGGGGCTTGAGGTATGGACAGCAAAGGACTTCCTCACTCCATCCGAATTCTCGTTTGAGGATGTGCCTCAGGCGGTTGTGAGCGCAGAGACAGTAGTAGGTACTGAGCCAGCTGAGAGCAGCGAAGCAACACAAATCACAGCAGAGGAAACAAGTGCGGTTGCAGAAGCTGAGAGACGGGCAAAAGCACAGGAAGAATACCTTGCCCAAAAAATTAGTCTGAAGGTACTTCACTTAGAGGCAAGCCAGATTTCTGTTTTACAGAACAATGGAATTAGAACGCTTGCTGATTTTATGGCCCAGACCGAGAGCAGTTTTGCGAGCCTGAAAGTCAAGAAAGGTGTTCCTTTTACTGCAAGATTTCTAAAAGAACAAGAGCGTATCAAGCGTAAACTCGAAAATCTATAATACCGCAAGAGGCTACAGTGCAGCATTAGTTTCTTGCTTAAGCTGAGAAAGGAGAGCTGCGTATGTTGGTAGGATGTTATTATCGCTGTCCTATCGTCGTTGAAGAAGGTGACAGAGATCATCCCAGGTTTTATGTCCTTGCTCAGCTTGTCGAGTACAACGAAATTGCCGATGCAGTCAAGGTCGAAATGCACGATCTATTGGGCAGCAGGCAGTACTATGGGGATTTATTTCAGCACAATGTGTTCTTTTCTCGAGCGGTGACTCGTTGCGAAGCCTGTCCGGGTGGTGCTGTTGAAGGGTGTTGGGGGCGAGGCACAATTGTGTCTCGCGCCTCTGAACCCTATTCTGAGGACGAACCCTATTGGTATTGGATTAAACTGCCAAATGGACAGCATGTCAAGGAGTGCGAAACGGAACTCAAGTTTGATTATTCGCAGATGAATTTCGCGCCTGATAAGCAGCTCCGGTCCTATGAGTTCCAACACCCCACTTGGTTCATCAATCATCTCAAGGTAAGCAAAAACCTTCACCTTGTGAATAACGCTACCTATGGTTTCCATGTACTTGCCGGCTGCCGAGCTTTTCTGCTCCCGCACCAGATAAGCACAGTGGCCCGTTGCTTTGAAACCACACCTGTCCGTTATATGCTGGCGGATGAGGTCGGCTTGGGCAAGACAGTCGAGGCGTGTTCTATTCTCAGTATACTGGCCAGTGAAAAGAAGGATCTCCGAGTACTTATCATTGTCCCCGGAGCATTAGCGAGCCAGTGGAAAAACGAGTTGCACTACAAATATGGTCTTAATGCGTCTGTTGCCTCGCCTCGTGCCCAGATTTGTCTGCTCCCTATGGAGGATATCGGTAAATCTTTGTTGACTCTTTCTATGTCCTGGGATTTTGCTATTGTAGACGAAACACATAGACTTCTTGCCAACGATACTTGGTACAGCCAAGTGCAGAATCTAAGCAGGAAAGTAACACATATTCTGCTTTTGTCTGCAACCCCTATACAGGACAGAAATGAAGAGTATCGCCGTTTGCTTGCGCTACTCAATCCAGAGCAATATGAGACCATGTCTGCTGAACGCTTTTCCTGGATGGTAAAGCGCCAAAAACGTATCCAAAAGTCTGCTAATCTTCTTTTGGGATATCTGGAACGCTATGACGAGTATACAGAAATCGTCTTAGATGATTTGAATAGCATTGTGGAAACACTTGAAGATGCAGCCCTGGAGAAGATGGTTAAGGATATTGACCTCAGTACAGAAGATCAAGGACTTTCCAAGGTCAAGCAAGCTTTGGCGTATATTTGTGAGAATTACAGAATTGAGCGAAGAGTAATCCGTAATCGTCGGCAGTTAATTTCTGAAAAAATGGCTCGACGGACCTTGTGTGCTATCCCGTACTCACCGCTGTCTCTTAACGAAAGCTATAATGAAATAGGGGCAATCCAAAATACGCTCGCCTATCTTGCTGATAACGGTAAAGATGATGAAGAATATGTGACCCAAACTGCAATTCCTCTTCTTTCTGCGTTGTTCAGCAGCCCGTGGGCTTTTGAAGATGCCCTCCATAAGCTCCAAATTGATGATGGGATATTGTTGGACAGCGCAGCTGCGTGGAGGCGCCAAGCGGAGAATGAGCATAGTTTGGTGAATGTTGCTCTTGATGAAGATCCTGATCTTATCAAAGGCCGCTTAATGACTGCCATGAACTACATTGACCAGGAGACAGATATCTTGGACGATGAAACCTGCAAACTGGTCGTATTTACAGCGCATAACGCTACACTTGTTCAATTTCTGAAATTGTTCAACACGCGATATGCCGATATGGGGATTCATGCGGTGGCATTTGGCAAACACATGGATCGAGATGAGCTTGAAGACAGCGTATATGCCTTTCAAAATAATCCTGCGTGTCGGGTAATCATCTGTGACGAAACCGGTGGTGAAGGCCGAAACTTCCAGAACGCCTCCCAGATTATCCATCTTGATTTGCCGTGGAATGCCAATGCGCTTGAACAGCGTATTGGCCGCTTAGACCGGTTGGGGCGTGACCCCAACATGGATGTTTTGTCTGTTGTACTTTATGCAGATACTTCTGTCGAGGAGCAGCTCTTCCACATTTGGAAAGACGGCATGAAGCTGTTTGAGCAGTCTCTGAGTGGCCTTGAAATCATCACCGGGGAACTAAACGAACTGATTGTTGATGCTCTGCTGGATGATTACTATACCGGTCTTACCAATGCGTTTGATGATATTCTGGACCAGGCAGAAGAAATGCGGGAAAGCGTTGAGGACGAGCAGGATTTTGACCTTGGAGCCACTTTGTATCGTCCCTTGTCCCAGGGGATTGATAATGTTCTCGGTATCTACGCATCGGAAGATGACAATCTCTTTGCCACAGCCATGATGGGCTGGGGAAAACAGGCTGGTCTTTCCCCGGAAAAGCCTACCAGTTCTGGCTTGATTGAGTTCAGAGAAAGTACTTTCAGCGTAAATGCAGCCAGGCAGTCTCTTTTCATTCCTCCCGTGTGGGATAAATATACCAATTCCCCCATTATGAGAAGAGAAGGCAGGCTTCTTGGTTCCTTTGACCGCCGGACTGCTGCAACCCGAGAGGATATTCTTTTCTTTGCACCGGGAGACCCTGTTTACGATTCTATCATCTCAAATGCAGTGGGCTGTAGCAGAGGCAGATGCACTGGTATCGAAACGGTTGCAGCATACAACTATGATGGCCTTGTATTCATCTACAATATCGCACCAAAACTTGATGAGTTGCTTGAAAATGGGATGCCCCTACAAACATTGGCGCAATATAGAATGTATCTCCCACTCAAACAGATTATTGTTACTGTTCCCTTAACAGCCCGAAGCAAAGAAGTTCCCGAAAAGGAGATAATCAATACTCTGCTTGCTCTGCGCCCCAATAGCGTCAACCACCTTGGGCGGCGTGGCGGCAGCAAAATGTCAATTTCGCCTTTGGAGCACTTTATCAGTCGAACCCCTCCCAGTACATGGGAACCTCTGGTTGATAAAGCTTCTGCAACAGCCTACAAACGGGCCTGTGCCAGACTTGAAAAGCGCTCTAATTTTGAAGCTGCTGAGAAAGAAATGCAGCGCGTTTTGAATGGTTATAGAGCAGAATGTATCTACTTTGAACGAGATATGTCCGGCGTTGATGAAAGAGCACATCTGTTTGACGTGACACTTCGGGCGCTCAAAAATGCAAAACCGGAGTTAGATGCAGCCTGTTTCTTGAGGGTGAGAAGTAATGGATAGTAAAGAAGTATTACAGCAATACATAGTGGGAGCCATGAAGTCCCAAAGTGCCATTGCGGAATTAGAGAAAAAGCTTGTCGATACATCTGATTTTTTGAAAATGCAGGAGGCAGCAAGATCACGCTATGTAATTGGATTTATCCGACGCGTCGTTCAGTTCAAACGAGAAGAAGCATCAGCAAAGGATATATGCCTAAATATTCGTGACCTTATCTTAATTCTTGGTCGTGTGAAGCTTACTGAAAAACTTTATACGGTTGTAAAAGAGTACGGTACAGAGTTCGATCTTGTGTGTGAAAATGACCTGCAAGTGTCTTGTTTACACCATATTCCAGAATGGCTTGAACCTCATCAATACATCAAGGATGTGTACGCCCTTCGCCATGACAATGGTATTGAGCTTGAAACTGAATCTTCCGGTGATGCGATACTGGCAACACATACTGGCTTTAACGCCTATAAAAGCTTTGAACAAAAGGTAGCCGTTCATACAGCTTTGAATTTACCCAATGGCCATACACTTCTTATTTCGCTACCTACTGGCGGTGGCAAGAGCTTGGTTACGCAGCTGTTGGCAAGTTCTTCTGACGGGTTAACTGTTGTAATTGTGCCCACTGTGGCCTTGGCATTAGATCAGTATTATGCAGCCCAGCAAAACTTGACAAATGGTACCGAGATTTATTGTTATCGAGGCGAACAATCTGAAATTGAAAGAGTTGAGATTATCAAAGCTCTGAAAGATAAAAAGGCACGTATGCTGTTTACTTCTCCAGAGGCAATTTTGAAGAACTCAGAGCTTCACCGCATATTGGACAATGCAGCAAAAAGTCACTATTTGACCAATGTTGTGGTTGATGAATCCCATGTTGTTCCAGATTGGGGCGTGTTTTTTAGACCTGACTTTCAGATTTTTTCTATCCTTCTGAAGAAGTGGAAATATGAATCGGAAGGGTTCATCCGTACATTTCTGCTTTCGGCCACGCTGTCTGATGATGTAGTTGACACCTTGTTTGCACTGTTTGGTTCAGACGGTAAAAATGCTCAGGTTCGTTGTGATGCACTTCGCCAGGAGCCACGATTCTATTTCCACTCTGCAAAGTCTCGAAAAGAACAAATTGATAAGACTATCGAGGCTATCAAATTGCTTCCAAAGCCGATGGTTGTCTATGTGCTTGAACCAAGAGAAGCTAAGGAACTGCAAAAAAAGCTTTGTGAATTTGGATACAAAAATATCCCCGTTTTCACCGGAGAAACCAAGGAAATAGACCGAAACACTATATTAACCGGCTGGAAAAATCACGACTTTGATGTTGTGATTGCTACCTCTGCCTTTGGTATTGGTGTTGACAAACCCGATGTCAGAACGATCATCCATGCTTGCTGTCCTGAAAATCTGAGCAGATTTTACCAGGAGGTAGGTCGTGGTGGTCGTGATAGGCTTCCATCGCTTAGCCTGTTTATTCCTTATCAGAGCAGATACGATAGCGACGGTGATGTGCGTCGGGCGCTGGGCCTTGTCAGCAAAAGAGTTCTCACCGTTGACCGCGCGGTTATCCGCTGGAAGGGGATGCTTTCTAACCCTGCAGCAATGATTGATTTTGATGAATGTGTTTTGAACACTTCTGCCACACCTTCCACGATGACAGACGAGGAGGCCGAGTATGCAGGAAACAGAAATGTTGCATGGAATGTAAACCTACTGCTGTTTCTGCATCGCACCGGATTTATTGACCTTCTTGATGCAAACTATGTATTCGACAAAAAATCGAATCCACCAAAAAAATACTATACTGTCACGATTAAGCTACTACAACCGAATATCCTCAGCGATGATGACATTCTCACAGCCGCACTGACAGAACCCCGCGCCAGAGAATATGAAGCACAAATGGTTGGATATAGAATCATGAGTGAACTTGTATCCTCTCCCAAAGCATTGTGTTGGGGGCGTGTTTTCAGACACCTTTTCCCGCTTTCTCGGGAAGTATGCAATGGCTGTCCAGCAGATCCTGAAGGCCGCATCACAAGTGATGATACTTACAAGTTGCGAACCGATCCCGAGATTAAGCTTCCAGCTGCACCTCCGGCTCCACGCTTGGGGCGAAACATGGGGTCCTTTAATGAAATGATTATCAGCAGACCATCAACAGGACCTTGCAGCACTGAAGAAGTTGCTGTGATTGCAGAAAAGGCTTCTCAAAACAATATTGGTGCATTTGTTGTTCCAAGCCGTCTGGCCGATGAGATTGTTTACAATGGCATTCTCTTGAATTACGAAGAGTTCTATTATGCGGTTGTCCATTGCCCCTATCTCTTCGCTAAAGGTGTTGTCTGTATTTTTGACGGCGACACCGCCACAAACTTTACTCTGTACAAGAACCTTGGAAAACTGGATGCCTTTGGCTATCGTAAGATACTCTACTGTAACGAGAACACCATCGTTGCCAATGGTGGTAAAACGATAAGAGAGTATAGCGACGGTTATCCTATTCCGATTCAAAAATTCTAAAGGAGGTATTCGTATGTTCAAAGTCAATCCAGACGGCATGCGAATGGAGCCGACACCGGAGCGAGTTCTCTCTGTTTGCCGCTTGGTTTCCCATAAAAGCATGAGCCGTGATGAAGTGCGTCAGTGCATGACATTGGGTATCAATGATGAAAAAGAACTCGATCAAATCAACAAGTCAATCAATGTGGCCCTCGAAGAACTTGCCCTCATCAAAGCTGATGCTGACAATCTGGTCTTAGCTGTTGATCCCAGTATAATCGCTTCATCCAAGGCTTTTCGGCGGTATGTGAGTGCTCGGGTCTTCTCTGCAAAAGACACCACATTTCACATGTTCACCAAATGGCTGATTGCTCAAAATGAGCGAATCTTTGCGCTGAAATCTTGGGAAGGTATGGCTAAGACCTGTGCTTCCGAAGTGAAAGAGCTGGCTGCACTGAATGAAAACGCTGTCCTGGGATGGCGCTTTTGGGCTGCTTTTTTAGGGCTGGGCTATTTGAGCGGAACAATGATAATCCCCAATATGAAGCTACGGTTAGAAGATATATTGGCAACTACATATACAGAAAAATTCAAATATAATGAGACTGTTCTTGCCCAGGACTTCATACTTTGGCTGAGCACAAAAATCCCCGAAGTTGAGATTGGCAGTAATCTTCCCTTGGCGCTTTCTGCCGGCCTTCGCACACTGCATGAAATTGGTCTCATTAAACTTGAAACATGGTCTGACTCCACTCCGATCATGCTTTACTATGTAGACGGTGATCCTATCAATGGTTTCACACACATTTCGGTGAAGGAGGCGATGGATTCATGAAATGGGAACAGTATCGTTCTGTAATGGAAAAGTATGCGATTAAAACAGATGATATGGCCACCGAAGATGCCTATTTCATGTCTACTCACATGCCGTTCTCGTCTCTTGAGCTTTTCCGTGGTGGCTATTATGAAGAGGGGAAAATGCCTGCCCCTACAAAGTTGATGAGCGAAGATGAGGTTTTCGAGCAGCTGATCTACAACCCTGACAATGAGCATCGTATGGTCATTGTCCGAGGCAATCACGGCACTGGTAAATCTCATCTTATTCGCTATCTAAAAGGCAAGTTTGAAAGAAGCCCCTCTACTATATACAATCCTGCAACGGAGCAGTTGGTTTTCCTGCGTCGTTTGAATAACTCTGTCCGTGGCGCTTTTTCTCAGTTGTTGGAACAGGGAGCCATTAAAGACCCTGATGTTGCGGAGAAGCTCCGTAAGTTTGTGGCCTCTTCCGATTCCAAAGATGAAGATTCTTTCAAGACAGAGATTCTGTATGCCTATATTGCAGCTGTGCGAAACGATATGTCCGGAGAAACCTACAAAGCGGTCAAGTGCCGTGACATTGCCAGCTACCTTGCCGACAGCCGTGTAAGCGAACATCTATTGCGTGAAGGTGGCGCAATATCCAGATGCTATAATGTCATCACGGCTCCGAGCAATCAGATTCTTCAAGACACCACAATTTTTACAGAAGAAGATTTTAATGTATCTAAAATCATCCGAGCTGTAATGAAACAGGGCGATCCCCAAGCGTCCCTCTTTGCGGCCTCTTTGAAAGGCGATGACTTTGAGATTACCAAACTCATCAACTATCTTAACAGGTTTACGAGAGAGGTCATTCAGCGTTGTGCAGACATTTCCAGTGAAAATGCGGAAACGATTTTTGCTCAGCTGAGACGAGATTTGAAAAAGCAAGGCAAAAACCTAACAATCTTTATCGAAGACTTCACCGGCTTCACTGGAATTGACCAGGAACTCATTACGGCGCTTTCTTATGAGCATGGCGGCGATTACGCAGATCTGTGTCGTGTTACTTCGGTAATCGGCATCACCAACGACTATTATTATGCGTTTCGAGGCAATTTCAAAGACCGTGTAACACACCAAATTGAGGTCACAGAACGTTCCTATGGAACTGACGAGTTTATCATTCAGATGGCTGGCCGGTATTTGAACGCAATTTACTGTGACCCCACACAACTCCATCATTGGACTGACTCCGGTGCAGATTTGAGTGAACTGCCAATCAGTGATTTCACGCCTCCTTGTGAATGGGATACCACAACCATCGGAGAAAAGAAAGTAACGCTATATCCCTTTAACCGCCATGCACTGTTGACTCTGTATGAATCTCTTGCGACAAAAAGCCCGAGAATGTTCTTAAAGAATGTTATTCGCGCCCAGTTAAAAGAATACTTTGATGGCAAGCAGTATGGGGATGGTTGGTATTTCCCGCTTAACCCCAGCAATGCTCAGATGTCCAATGATCCCCATAGTTCTTCCATTGACCGTTTGGAAAGCATGAGTTCAGATGATAAGAATCGACTGAAAGCGGTGTTTGCCATTTGGGGTGATGGTTCTGCATCCGGCGTGAAAGACATCGACGGAACGCTGCGTTTTGGTGGCCTTAATCAAGCTTTCCTTGCAGATGTGGGGCTGAATACCTTTACTGGCATCGGTGAAATCGTGGATAAATCCACTGGCAAAGCTGTATCCCCAACTGTCACATCCAAACCAGTGACAACCAGTGGAAGCAATTCTGTTCATCATCCTACTACTCCAGAACCTCTCAAGGCCAAGCCCCCTGTCGATGGTGCCACAAAGAATTATCGTAAGTTTAAGGATGATATCACGGCATGGTTTACCAAGGGTGAAACATTGAAATATGATCCCGACTATCGTGGCTGGCTTCGTACTCTTATTCGAGGAGACTCCAGGCAATGTGGTGCAATCAACTGGCAGGATATTGGTATCCCAGCCTATATTGCAGCAGAGCGTCTTTCCGACCTGAGCTGCTACTACATTAACGATCAGAGTTCTCCCACAAATACGGATAGAGCCATTGTTTACATGGACAGAAGTTCTGAAAGCCGCGATGTTCTGATGGCCTTAAATGAACTGAACTACGCAAAAGGTTGGGATTTCGAGGGCGCAGCTTATTACCAGCAGAGATTGATTACTTGGTTGGAACGCAGAAAAGCTGAAATCATCGAAAAAGTTGCCGCTACTAAGCAGGGAGAAGATTCTCTCCCGGTATTGGAGTGGTGCCTTGCGATTCAGTATCTCAAAGCGTGTATCTTGGGCCAGAAGGTTGATACGAGTTCGCCCTATTCAGTAATCAAATCTCTGTTTAAGGATTTCAAAAAAGACGATAGCATCAGGAGAGATACCCGTGAGTGGAATGACATGATTCAGTTCATTCTTAATCGCAAAGCTGACTTTGATAGTGCATTGACCTTCTTAAAGCAAGCTTCTGCAACCACAATGGGTGCGGTCCATTTTGCAGTTGATCCCAACACGAAATCCTGTTACAGAACAGACGAGCTGGTGCTCGCTGTTGAAAAACTTATGGCTGCCGACTGGGATATTGAAGCAACATTACCTGGTAGTATCCCACAGAAGCATCTTCTCTATAATCCTGCCACGCTGTTGAAAGCGCTCTATCCCAGCGTTAAAAAAGCCATGGTTGCGGATACTCAGGAAGCTGCAAAGGTGGTAGGCAAACTCGAAGAGTATATTGGTGAACTCAACCAGAAGAATCTCATTGATACGCTGTCTGCTATTCAAGAGCTGTTTTCTGTGTTTTCTGCGAATGGAATCATCGGAAGTACAGAGTTGCGGGTCAAGTATGAAAAACCTCCCATTGAGACAGCCAAAACGGTAATGGGACATGTCAAGCTAATTAACGATGCGGCCTCTGTACAAGCAGTAAAGCAGCTGACGGCATACTCCGGCAACTCGCTACATGTGCTGTATGATTTCCTTAGAGATATTCAGGCGATTGCTCAAAAGGCTGACCAGGAAGGGGCGAAGGCCCAAAAAGACATAGCTGCTACTGGCGGTTTTGCTGGTGCAGAAGCATTGTCTGAAGCTGCCTTGTCCTCTATGGAGGCACTTTACGCTCAGCTTGAGAATATGGAGGTGTACGAAAATGCTGTTAACTGAGACAATCAAAAATTGCACCTCTGCTATCAAAAAACGCCGAGTAACAATCGAAAGCAAGCAGCATGCCGAAACTTACGCAAAGGCGTTGGCACAGCTTGCCCAGGCCACCGAGAGTATTAAAGATACCATTGATTGTGCTGCTGCCATGAAAGAAAAAGGAATTGTCAGCACTTCACTTGTGGATGAACCTACTCGCAACGAATTGCTGGCTTGCATCGACGATTGCGGCAACGGAGTTTCTGAAATGCGGTTGACCTTGGAAACTGTTAGGCTTCTGAAATCCAAGGGAGATGCTGTTGCAGCACAAATTAAAATCGTATGGCGTGATGCTGCTCAGAAATATTCTGATGGTCCAAAAGGCTATTTGTCTATGATTGGTGGTCTATCAAATGACCCCAAACGGGCAAAGGACTTGACAGACAGCATCACTCAAACGGTTGCTGGAAATCCATCCATCAAAGCAGTAAACAGCCTGGTTTCCTACGTGGCGGAAGCAAAGCAAATTACCGATCAAT
Source organism: Allofournierella sp. (assembly GCF_017889395.1). Classification (NCBI taxonomy): domain Bacteria; kingdom Bacillati; phylum Bacillota; class Clostridia; order Eubacteriales; family Oscillospiraceae; genus Allofournierella; species Allofournierella sp. Next base: position 26,380 of record NZ_JAGHKE010000155.1, read on the forward strand.
TCTCTTTGAACCCCGAAATCGAAGACTTCTTAAAGAAAGTCTCTTCTCAGCGGGCTACGGTTTTGGATTTGACCCCCAATGTCATGACATGGCTCAAGGAAAAGAACCTTAACCAAAAGTTAAAAATCAGATTCTAAGGGAGATAGATAATGATTAAAGTAGCTTGGGATGTCGAGGAATTAGTGGCTTTAATTGATGTATACCGTAAAAGTGATGGTAAAACTACCGATCAAATTGAAAAAGAGCTAATGGACTTATCAAAAAGTCTTACACTTCGCGCTCAAAAGCTTGGAATTAAGCATGACGAAAAATTTCGTAATTTAAATGGTATGAAGATGATGTTTCAAAATGTGGTCTATACAGCAACAAATGGACAACAAGGATTGTCTTCCGCAAGCTCGTCATTGCAAAAGGTATACAAGATGCTACACACAAACTCTGATGTCTTTGAGTTGATTTTGGAAGAGTTCATCAGGCGCTATCACTTAAAGTAATAAACAACAAGGTCCCAATGCCATACTTGGCGCTGGGACCTTGTTGTTTAATCGGTCATTGATTTAATGTAGTTTACAAGAACCGAAAAGTCAACTTTTGTATCATGGTTCCAAGAAAGACGGATAGCCTCATTCACTCGTGTTTCACCCAGTCCCATAGCTGTTAATACATAACTTGGGGCATGGCTGCCAGAGTTACAGGCCGAACCATTGGAGAACGCATAATCCTCCTTTACAACAAGGAAGATACCCTCTGCATCAACACCGTGGAAACTAATGTTTACAGTGGACGGCAGGCAGTGTTCTTGGTCTCCATTCAAAGTATAGTTCAGACCTTCCACAGCCTCCAGGAATCTTCGCTTAATCGCTCTACAGCTTTCCATGTGGACAGCGGATTCCTTGTCGCTTAGCTGAGCTGCGAGAGCGAAGCCTGCAACCAAAGCCACCGGTGTAGTTCCCGGACGGTATCCGCGTTCCTGCTGACCGCCATACATGAGCGGTTTGACGGGAGGCCGTCTATATGTACGGTCGCGCCGCATAATAAATGCGCCAATCCCCTGGGGACCGCTGATCTTATGGGCGGTGATACTAAGCATATTGTATTTGGTATTTCGTAAGCTATCATTCAGCTTACCAAAACCTTGTGTGGCATCAACGTGAAAATATGTCTTAGTCCCTGCTAATGCTGCACCGACCTCTTCAATAGGCTGTATCACGCCAGTTTCGCTGTTGACCTGCATCATAGAAACAAGCAGAGTTTTGTCCGTGACGAGGCTGAGAATCTGCTCCGGTTTGACTCGGCCAGACGCATCGGGTGAAACAAAATCCACAACACAGCCTTTCTCTTGCAGGTGTTTCATGGCTTCCAAAACGGACTTATGCTCGATAGACGTAGTAATGAAGTGATTACGGCCACTCTCAAGCGCGTAGTCAAGCAACCCGAGAATCGCCATGTTATTACTCTCGGTGGAACCGCTGGTAAAGAAAACATCCGTACTGTCCACAGCCAAGATCTCAGCAATGGATTTTCTTGCGGAGGAAACAATTTCTTTGGCATCTGTACCAAAGATGTGAGTTCTACTATCTGCGTTGCCATAATGAGAGCGATACACTTCAATCATTCTCTCCAGAACTCTTTCATCTATCGGAGCAGAAGCGTTGTAGTCAAGATAAACAGCCATTATGCTTCCTCCTTCGGAAGAGCAGATTCGAGTAAATCTGAGCAGCTTTTCAAAACATCTCTGGTGCTGTAATGGTTAATGCCACGATAAAGATGAAGTCGGAAGTACCGGATTAAAGTGTTAGGGTCATCTCCTAAGCCATCATTCAAACATCGCTGGCGAATAATTGCTTCATAGATTTCTGCATATTCACCGGCAAAAGTGGTCCAATCCATTTCAACATTGCTGTCAGACTGTGGATCAATACTACCAGGAATGGTAGGTTCTGAAAGCGACCAACATAATGCCCACCGGCAAAGAATATTCCAGTTTTGAACACCGGTCTTTGCTTTGATTCGAATGAGTCGCTCCTTCTCTGGCTGTGACAGTTTAAAATGCTTAATAATCATACTATCACACCCCCTCAAAATAGCCGTTGATGATAGAGGTGCATTGCTCACCTTCCCGATAATGTAGAGTAAAGTAATTTATAACATTTTCTCGAATCATATCAAGATATCTACCATAAATTTCTTCATCTGTGGAAAGAACCATAACCTGGGAGCTTGCAGACGGTAGATAGCTGGTAACGAAATTTGCCCGGTGGGAAGAATCTAAGCGAGCCATGGGTGTATCAATGACCACAGGGGCCTTATAGCCAGAGGTTCTGGCCAGTGCCCACACAATGGAAATAGCAAACATCTGCTGCTCTCCCGCGGAGAGCTGGTTCTTTAACAACTCATGCCCATCTGGATCAAGTATGGTTACATCTAAACTGTCCGTATCAATATGGATTTTACTCACAAGGGAATCTTTTTCAACCAGAGTCTGGAAGCATTCTGTGGCAGTTGCAGAAAGCTTGTCTATCTTTTCACGCTGTAAACGAACTTTAAATTCATTAAGAACTTCGATAGACATCACAGAATATTTGATAATACGGGAGTTATCATCATTCGTATTCTCTTTTTCTGCGATAGTCTTGATTAACTGCAAGCGCTTAGAATGAAGAGCTTCTTTCTGGCGCTCCAAACTCTCGATTAAGCTCTGCTGCTTCTGGTATTGGTCGTCAGCCAAAGCTTTTTTGCGCTCATATTCTTTGAGCGTCTCATAGAGTTTCATGGCCATCGTCTTTTCGTCTGACTCACCAAGGTGTGCGTCCAAGCTCATGAGTTCATTTTCTTGCGCATCGACATGACTGATTAAGGTTTCGATTTTTTGATCAAGGGAATGGAATATTGTGACAATTAATTTGTCAAAGAGGAGCATGGTCGTGTGGGACATATTAATGTGTTCCGCACCCTCGCCTGTTGAAGTGAATTTCCCGATCTCTTGCTTGACAATATCAGTAATGATTCTGAGCGTTCTGTCATCGAAATTCCCCTGATTAAATCGATCCAAAATATTTTTCTGAATACTTCCGACAATTGGGTCAGAAAGCTTCAGAGCTGCTTTTTTCTGCTCATCAATCTCTGCATCATAAGCTTGTGTAACTAATTTGCGGCACATAAAGAGCGGAGTTGCAGGATCAGATACGCGCAGCATAATTTCGTCACGAACTTCTTGCACATATGCCTTGATTTTCTCTTTTTCTTGTTTTATGGCCTCTCGGCTGAGTGTTAAGTCACCACCAGAAGCCCAAAACTTTTTTTCTTTAGTTTCTATAGCAATTGCAATACTCTCGCAATTTGCTTTTAAGATGTCAGCCTCTCGACGAGCTGTTTCGATTTTGGAGTTGAGTTCCTTGAGTTGCGCTTCTACCTCTTGGTAACCTTGGTTGACTTCGCTTTTTTCAAAAGCTTGCAGAGCATCTTTTTTTCGGCGAATTACTTCATCAATATGAGTAATTGCTTTTTCAATCGTAGAAACACCAATTGCGGATTTAATAGAAGTTTTAATTTGCTCAAATGAAGCGTCGTCAGCCAGTTGAGCGATCTTTTCGTTATCAAAGAAGAAAAATCTTGCTATTCCAAAAGGCAGAATCTCTTCAATATAGTAACTCCAACTTTCCCCAAGGTACTTATCTATTGTTCCGTTTTTCTCGACGACAATAGTTTCATCGACCTTCTTGCCCTTTAACTTCCACTTCCGGCAGACGCGCAAAGCGGTTCCGTCATCCAAACCAAGCGATACAGCGACATAAGTAAGATCATCTGTCGCGTGCTTATTAATATGCTCTATGAGTAGCCGTTCATAGGAACGCGCGTTTTCCTGAACATACTTTAATGCCTGCTTTCCATACAATGCAAGCAAAATAGCATCAAGAAAGGTCGTTTTTCCTCGACCATTCAATCCACCGATGAGAGTAACATTGCGATTACCGATTTGGTCCGAAAGACACATTTCGTGATGGCCTTTGTAGATGCCAAAGTTATGCAATTCGATTTTTGTAAAATACATATTCTCAGCACCTCACTCAGTCCAATTTCCATCGTCAAAAGATTCCTGCATTCCCGTGATTTTTTTTGCACGTTCTTCTGCGATAAGGGCGGCCTCATGCTCATCACGATAAAATGCTTTTTTTATCTCATGCTCAAAATTTTGAATTACATTTCTCTTATTAGAGATGGCGGCTGCTTTAGCTTCGACATCTAATAGGGAGCGTTGCATTTCGTACATCAAAGTCTCGTCTGGACATACCGCTTGGCAAGCCTCGCGAAGAATTCTGGCTTCAGCTGGACCAAAATACTTGTTTTTGCTAATAGATCCATCTTCATAGCGTTTTCCGGTAACAGATTCGTAGATTTCGGGCAACAAATCTTCAAACTCGTGTTTTTCATCTAACCAAATTTGACGAATAAACCGAAGTTCGTCCATGGTAATCAAGGGAACATCCTTAATTTCCTCTGGTCCAATCTCATGAACAAGCTTCTCAACCTCTAATAGACGAGTTAAAAAGTACTTGCGGGTTTCCTGTGTATATGGGCCGTGTACCAGTCGCTCGTTATGCCACGTTAGACGCCCATCCATACGGCGAAAATCTCTACGCTTTCTATCGATATCCCAATTACCGGCAATTTCATTTCTGAATTCAAGCATGGGAAGCATCCACGCTTTCTCTTCGTCATTCTGGATCATGGCCGCCATGGATTTATCCTCGGAAACCATAGTACATACCCAACAACCGAAACGACTGTTGCCGCAACTGGGCGTAGATGTATCAAGCACCAACGGACACTCGCCATCCGCAGAAGCACCACTATACATTGCCAACAAGTCCTTATTTGAATGTCCCCAGGGGTTGGGGTATTGTACAAGATATTGCCAGACGTTGTCGTTGCTCCAGTTTTCAATAGGAGTAAAAACATAGGAGTTCGGAAACGATCCATTGGGGCTAAGATGATCTCGGTATCGCTTTTTCTCATAACCCTCCATGACGGCTTTGCGGGTGGCACTTTCGGCTTTGCGCGTTCCAAGGACCAGGATTGCTTCGCTCTCTGCATCCAGGATTTTTTTAACAAAGCGATTTGAGGGGTCGATTTTCATACGGTCAGTACACCAGCGAAAATCACGCCGAGGATATGGATAGCCCCGCCCTATGAGATTTACCCAGAAGGTGTTGGTGACCTCTGGAACAAGCCTATGTGGAATAATAGGTAATTTGTGTTCAGGGTTATTTGCAGCCTCTTTCATGCGCGCAATAGAGCGAGTGGCCCATAGTGCAACAACTGGGGATTCAACCAGAGTGTCTGTGCTAATAACATGAACGGGTTTGTGTAATTTATCCTTTGGAAGCTGGGAAAGTGCGATCCAAACAAGTTGTACGACGGCAGTGGAATCTTTGCCGCCACTGTATCCACAAATCCAGGGTATCTTATCTGCTAAATACACTTCCTGTATCGTGTTAAGTACAATACGAATATCTTCTTTTGTTAAATTAGCCATTTTATCCACCAATTTCTTCTGTCATAATATTCTCTATATATGTAGCCATGGCTCTTTGCGAAGCACGATTTGTAGCAACTTTTCCGTGAATAAAGACGAGATTTTCCCACACTGGGTTGGTTTTGCTCCAATCAATATGCGCCAAATGGCAAAGATGCCTTTCCCATGTATCTGGATATCTTTGAATAATTTGATTACCTCCAGCCCCGATGGCATTAAGGGTGATACTTAAGGTACAAATTGTATTTTTTCGCACATCAGAGGACTTGGCCTGACCGTTCTTTACTGCTTTCCAAAAAGGAATGTACTGAGATACTTGTTCCCAAAAATGAATTGCTAAGTTGCATTTCTCCTCCAAACCTAAGTCCAGATCTTTTAATAAGGCTTCCGTGCCGCTACAGATTGCACTTAATGTAAACAGTGCTTTAGATCGGTTGGATATGGAGGTATGTTCTTTTTCGGTCACATCCTGAAAGACATTAACCGTATTAATAACCCGCTTTGCAACAATGGAAGACTCTTCCCGCGAGTTAAAAAGAATGTTGATTGATTTTGTAGGACGAATTGCATAGCGGTTAAGATCCGAAAACATTTGCTGGGAATGAGCGAGACCTTCATCGCGATAGAAAACAACGGAGATATGCTCATTCTTTAGCTCGGGGTTCTTTTTTATTGCTTCCGCAATAGCGGCTTGCCGATGCTGCCCGTCATTTATGAGAAACTTGGCACTCATAGAAATTGTAATGTGACCGAGAAGGGGCTCGTCTTCATTTAATGGAATAAACTCCATGACACCATCAACGGAAACTGTTATCGAAGAAAACACATAGTCATCGGGGTTCTCTAAAATGTAATCTCGAATTTCTGGAATCCTGGCACGGTTGAGAATACGCTGTGCCCGAATTTCTGGTGGTAGTTGTTCGTCAACAAACTGAAAGATTTTCGGGATCACCTCTAATGGAACCATCGAGGTAAAGTATTCCCTCTTGGCTTGGATACCCTTGACGGCAGGAAACACAAAAGAAGCGGAACTCAAGAATGGCACCCTCTCTATAACGTAATAGTTAACTATAGTACACAGCAAGCCCTGCTGAGGAGCGGTCATAACATATCACATTATAAAGCATCGCGGAAGTCATGTAAAGAGAGCGGAAGTCTCTTGTTTGTTTGTTCATTGCAAGATACAAACAACAACGAAAAAAGTTATACTTGTAGAGAATAGTGAAGGTCGCTATACTTGGTACATGGATTACTTATACCAACGATTATCCATGTGCAAATATCTATCAATCTGTAAAATGGGTGAGTAAATGACCGAAGTAGTTGCGGCCCTGATCTGGAATCAGGACAAGTTTATGATTTGCCAGCGCCCGGCCCACAAGGCCAGAGGGCTGCTGTGGGAGTTTGTGGGCGGTAAGGTAGAGCCAGGAGAAATCAAGGAGCAGGCTCTCATCCGGGAATGTCAGGAGGAACTGGCGGTCACATTGGATGTGGGCGAGGTATTCATGGATGTGATTCATGAATACCCCGATCTGACGGTCCATCTGACACTGTTCCATGCCACTATCCGGGAGGGCGTCCCCCAGAAACTGGAGCATAATGACATCCGTTGGATCACGGTGGATGAGATTGATCAATTTGAGTTCTGCCAAGCAGATGAAGAAATTTTAATAAGACTAAAGCAATCCAAGAGGCGGAAAGATTAGGCGAAAGTCTCATTAACCACATTAGGGAATGCGAACATACGGAGAAAGGAAAAGCGCAGGATGAATATCATCTGCTTCGGCGACTCTAACACCTACGGCTACGATCCCCGTGGCTATTTCGGCGGGCGCTATGACGCAGACAACCGGTGGGTGGACATCCTGGCTGCGGAGACCGGATGGACGATCTCTAACATGGGACAAAACGGTCGCGAGATTTCATCCGCCGCTCCAGACTTCTCTGTTGACACGGAGTTGCTGATCGTCATGCTCGGAACCAACGATCTGCTCCAGGGCAGAAGCCCGGAGCAGGCGGCTGAAAAGTTGGAGCGATTTCTTGCGGCTGTTCCGTTAGACCGAAGCAAGATTCTGCTGATCGCACCGCCACCGGTGGCCTTGGGCGCGTGGGTACCCAGCCCACAGCTCATTGGTGACTCCTGCACCTTCGCCCGATGCTGTAAAGTTTTGGCGGAGAAAATGGGTATCCGCTTTGCCGACGCCGGAAGGTGGGACATCCCTTTGGCCTATGACGGCGTACACTTCACGGAGCAGGGCCACAAGGCCTTTGCTGCCGGACTTTTGGAGGAACTGAAATGAAACGAATTATCCCTTTCCTGCTTGCCCTTTTCCTGCTGACCGGATGTGGCGGGACTTCTGCCGACAGCTCCTACCAGCAGATCACCCAGGAAGAAGCCAAAGAGATGATGGACACCCAGGAGGTCATCATACTGGATGTGCGGGAGCAGGACGAGTACGATAGCGGCCACATCTCCGGCGCTGTGCTGCTGCCAGTGGGTACCATTGACGAAACGACTGCTGCTGAGGTGATCCCTGAGAAGGATTCCACGGTGCTGGTCTACTGTCGCAGTGGAAACCGCAGCAAGACAGCCTCCTCCACACTGGCCGAGTTGGGTTATACCAACATCTACGAATTTGGCGGCATTAATACCTGGCCTTATGAAACAGAGCAGTAGGGCGGGCAGAGGTCTCAAGTGGCACAAAATATGTGCCGCCTAAACAAAGAAATAGCCGCAGGAGCATATGGACAGCGGCACAAGAGCGGGCGATACACCCTTGCATCAGGCGCTCCGTGAAGCCCTTGGCAAACTGCCTGGTCAATGCAGACTGTTATGGAAGACAGGGCTTGGTCATCATCAAAAAGCGGAATGCTATCACCATGTCCAACCCCGGCAGTTTCCGCATTGAAATTGATGCACCGAAAAGTGGTGGTATCCCCGCCATCTTCCGCGCCTGGCGCGAGCAGGGCTGGAGAGAGCCTGTCATAGAAGAGTCCTTTGAGCCGGATAGAACGGTTCTGTCATTATCGCTACTCAAAAAAGAAAGTAGCGATAAAAAGCGGCGATAAAGGAGCAAAAACAGCCGCTCAGAAAATTGCATCCTTGAATATCTTACCGATCATGCTTCTGCAAAGTGCTCGGACATTTCCAATATGCTTGGTGTTAAAGACGCACGCGCAAGACGGATGCTCGGTGAGATGATCATTGAAGAAACAATCGTTACCGAGGGCGGCAATCGGAACCGCATATATAAGCTGAAAGCATAAGGTAACCGTGCGGTGTAACTTCTGGATTGAAGTATTTGTTATTTTGCTTGCGGGACAACACCAAAATTATAGAATGGAATGGTCGGGGAAATTTTTGAAACGAAGAATTCGCTAACCAGGAGCGGGTGGTAATTGCGAAAATCGCAATTACCACTCTGCACACAGCAACCAAAAGCATATTCAGAAAGGTGAGGTGACCAGATGGCAGACAGAAAAATCCGCGCAGGCTACTACCGGCGGTACGACGGCAAGTTGATCTATCTGGTCACGGCGGCCGAGGATGCGGAAACCGGTGAGGAGACGGTCATCTTGCGCTCCTATTCTTTTTCTGAGGTTCCGCAGTACTTCACAATGAGCAAGAAATCCTTCTGCGCGTTCATAGAGATCAACGGCGAGCGGAAGGCCAGGTACAAGCGGGTCACCAATATGAAGATCACCGAGGCAGTCATCTCCAATCTTGCCGAGGACGGTATGCGCGGGCCGATTCGCAAAAAGAGAGCGGAGCGGGATGCTGAATACGACTCCCGCGTCTATCAATCTGCGCCTACCTACCTCACATACGCCAAAGACCTCTGCGAGAACTATCGTTTCGATTCGGCCAAGTATCGTCTCTGCATGAACGAGAAGCGGTATGCCGCTATCACCCGAAGTGACTTTGCCAAACTGAAAGAGGACATACAGTTTCTGGACAACTCGCTGAAGACGGTGCTGCAGGATCACCAAGCGTACTTCCAGGAGCGGTTCGTGAACGGCCTGTCTATCCGCAAGTACGCGGAAGCCCATCAGCTGAACCGCGGCAGCGTCGACTATCTGCAAAAGAAACTTCTGACTGCTCTGGCGCAGCTTCTGAAAGAGCGGGATGAAGCAGACGGGATCTGTCGTCTGCGGTCCAAAACAACTTGATACACTTACATCAGGACGAGAGCGTCTGCTGAATGGCAGGCGCTCTTTTTCTGTCAATTTTATGTCAGCCCGCTATATGGCTCGGCTAAGTAGTGAGGGGGTATTTTCAAAATGAATTTTGAGGAACGGTCAATCGAGAATACACAACTGCTCTTCGGTGAGGTGATGCCCGTGTCTGAATGACCGGACGGTGTATGGAGGATGATGTTCGTGCTGCAAACGAAGAAAGGACAGGAGGTGCTGTATGAAGTTCCGGCAGTGGCCCAAACGCGATCCCAACAAAAACTATTTTCTGGTTCCCAACGAAGTGTTTCACATCGGTCTCAGTCATTCGGAGATCTCCATCTACTGCTATCTGCTGAGCATCGAGGACAGAGAAACCTACCAGTGCTGGCCCAGCTACAAGACCATCGGCAAGGCGCTGGGGATGTGCGAAAACACGGTCAGCAAGTATGTGCGCAGTCTGGAGGAGAAAGGTCTTATCCGCACCGAGCCGACCATGATACGAAGCAAGGACGGCAGGCCGCTCAATGGAAACCTGCTCTACACCATCTGCCCCATCCAGGCGGCGGTGGAATCGTTCTATGAGCGGCAGTTGCGGCAGCTGGAGGAGGATGCCGCCCGTCAGAGGGTGACGGAGCGTCTGGCGGAATCCGCCCGCAGAAGCCCCCAAAACGCCCTGTGTGCGCCTTTGGGGGAGCGTGCGGGGGTGGATACCCCCTCGGCCTTGGAGGGCGGATTTGGGCCGCTTTCGGGGGCGTTTCCAGAGCTGGCTTCTGAATCGCTTCCGGGGATGGAAGAAAAAGCGGGGACGGAGGAGAAAGCAGGATAAAACCCTGGCGCCGCAAGCGCCGCCCGGCCGGCCACTTCTGCCCGCAGTGCGGGCAGTTTCGGGGGTGCGAAAGCTGGCGTCTTTGACGGGCAGAAAACAGGCCGTTGGCGTCAGCTTTCCCCCAAAGCCCCATATTGCAGGCTTTTCACAGATGTCTGATAGAAAAAAGGAGGATTTTTATGGGTAACGAAACGAAGGAGCGGCTTCCGCTGCGGATGAAGCCGGAAACCAGCCGGAGACTGGAGCAGTGGTACGCCGCGGACAACTGCCGGAGCAAAAACGAGTTCGTGGAAAAGGCCATCAACTTCTATGTGGACTACCTGGAGACCCAGGACAACCGATC
>NZ_JAGHKE010000146.1:0-5561 GCF_017889395.1 Allofournierella sp.
CGAGCAGATCGCCTACGAGGCGGAGTACGAGATGCGCAAGGAGGAGCTGCAGGCCGCCGAGGCCCAGCTGGAGCAGCAGATCGCCGACGCGCTGGCCAAGGCGGAGGCCCAGGCCACTCCCACCCCGGCCCCCACGCCGGAGCCTACCCCGGTCCCCACACCCGAGCCGACTCCGGAACCCACCCCGGAGGCCACCCAGGCACCGGCGGGCGAGAACGGTGAAACCGGCGAGGGCAGCGAGGGCGGCGAAAGCCAGCCCACACCGGCCCCCACGGCCGCACCCACTCCGGCCCCGACCCCGGCGCCCACACCCGCGCCCACCCAGGCGCCCAGCACCGGCCTGTCCATGACCTGGCCGCTGCCCGGCTACTCCAAGCTGTCCACCCATTTCGGTGAGGTGATCTACGGCAGCCCCCATTACGCCATCGACATCCCCGCCCCCAAGGGCACCCCCATCGTGGCGGCGGCGGACGGCACCGTACTGCTGGCGGGCTGGAACAACAGCTACGGCTACTGGGCCCTCATCAACCACTCGGACGGCATTTCCACCGTATACGCCCACATGACCGAGGGCAGCCTGGCGGTGAGCGCCGGGCAGACGGTGAAGAAGGGCCAGACCATCGGCGGCGTGGGCAACACCGGCTTCTCCTTCGGCAACCACCTGCACTTTGAGGTGCGCAAGAACGGCGTGAAGGTGGACCCGCTGGGCTATGTCTCCCCCTGACCGAATTTTCATTTTGAACGCACAAACGCCCCCGCCCCGGAAGTTATTCCGGGGCGGGGGCTTCAGCTTATCGATTCATTCGCTCTGATAATGGAGCGACACAAAAAACGTCAGGATTCACGGGCATGTACCGGGAATCCTGACACCTTGACAGAAAAAATACCCGGTTTCGTGTGCGAAGTGCGCGAAACCGGGTGTTTTTTCGCCGGAAAAGGGTACTGGGGGAAACCAATAAGCATCCCCCGCGCCTTGCGCGGGTGGTGCGTTTGGTGTCCCTCAGGAGTCTGGCGAACTTTTCGCCAGACTCAATTCAGGACTTTTTATAGCCGCACTTGGGGCATACGCCTTTCTCGTTCAGGGCGATGCCGCACAGGGGGCAGCGGTCGATGTGGTTGCGGGTCTCGAACTCGGCGCTGGCTGCGTTCACGCCGCTGGTGAAGGTGATCTTGGCGATGTTCAGCTTGTCCTTCAGCAGGTCGTAGACGATCTTGATCATGCCTTCCACGGTCAGGGTCTCCTTGGTCACCACCAGGCGGCACTCCGGGTAGGCGGTGGCCAGCTCGGTCTGGAAGGCGGGGCCCTTCATCTGGTTCTGGGGCGCGCCGTTCCGGATGCCCTGCTCCTCATACACCTTCAGTACTGCGGGCAGCAGGGGGTCGTCCTCACGCAGGATCAGCGCGTGGTCAAAATTCTTCAGCACCTCCCAGGCGGTCTTCTGGATCTCGTTGCAGGGGAAGACCATGTTCACGCCGGGCTCCACCGTGTCCTCCACTTCGATGGTCAACACGCCGGTGTGCCCGTGCAGATACTGGGCTTCGCCCTTAAAGCCATAAAAACGGTGGGCATACTGCAGGTCCAATTTGGTGATACTTCTCATGGAATAACCTCCTTAACTGTTTTGATTGCTTGCGTTTTGGGGAGCTTTTCGCCCCGGCCGCTGGGGATGCGGCCTCGCCTGTTCGGCCCCTTCATGGCTTTGGCGCTTGGGAGAAAAGCATTAACAGAAACATTTCCTGATTAGATGATACACGCTTTTCCTCCTGTTGTCAAGAATAATTCCTATTATTTTGATCTAATTCTGAAAATAAGCCATTCTATACAAAAAATCCGCCGCTGTTTTGTTCCAAACAACGGCGGATTTCGTTTCAATTTTGTTCATTGGGGGCAGGCACACAAAAGCGCCCGCACAGGTTTGTAACCGGCGCGGGCGCTTCGTTTTGCATATGTATGAAAATCAGAACTTGGCCAGGACCTTGCCCTCATCCTGCCGGTCGAACAGCACCGCGCTGATGTGGTCCAGATAAATCAGGGCCAGATGCTTGCCGCTGTCGGCCTTGTAGGCCTCCTTCAGGTCGGGCATGGCCTCGTACACCGCCGCGTAGGTCTCGGGGCTGCGGTCGAAGTTCACGGTGCCCTGAATGCGCAGAAAGCTCTCCTCGCCCAGCGCCACGCACAGCTCCAGATTGGTGTTGTCCAGCAGCTGCTTGTAGGCTTCCTTGTCCTTGCACAGGGCCAGGTAGAAGTAGCCCTTGTAAATCATATAGTGGTTCACGGGGCGCACACGGGGGCAGTAGCCCTCCACGGTGGCCAGATACATCGTGGGTCTTGCCTTTAACAGCTCCATCAATTCATCCATCATGAATCCCTCTCTCCCAGCGTACCTGGTCCGCTGCCCCCTCCCGGGGCTTTGCCGCACGGCTCAGGCCGCTTTTCTTCTATTATAGCATCCATCCCCCGGGGTGCAAGTACAAATTTATTACGGCACCACCGCACACATGTTCTCGCCTGTTCCTTTTATAAAGGCACTCACACCTCCACCACGCCGGTGTAAACGGTCTTGGCCGGGCCGGTCATCCGGATCTGCCAGTCCTCGCTCACCCGGATGGTCAGCCGCCCGCCGGGCAGGTCCAGGGCGATGTCGGTGTCCGGCTCGCACAGCCGCAGCATCACCGCGGCGGCCGCCGAGGCGCAGGCCCCGGTGCCGCAGGCCAGCGTCTCGCCGCTGCCCCGCTCCCACACCCGCATGGCCAGATGGTTCTTGCCCATCACCTGGATGAACTCGGCGTTCACATGCTCGGGGAAGGCCGGGTGGTTCTCGAAGCCGGGGCCGATGCGCTCCAGATCCAGCGCCTGCACATCCTCCACCAGCGTCACGCAATGGGGGTTGCCCATGGAGAGGGCGGTCACCTGCCAGGGCTGGCCCTCCACCGCAATGGCCCGGTTGATCACCGGGTCCGGTCCAAGGCCCTTCACCGGCACCAGAGCCGGCTCGAATTCGGCGGTGCCCATCTCCACCTGCCAGATGCCCTCGCCCTTGCGGGAAAGGTGCTTGATGCCTGCCAGCGTCTCGATGGTCATCTCCTCCCCGGCCACCCCGTGCTCATACAGCCACTGGGCCACGCAGCGGATGCCGTTGCCGCACATGGCGCTCTCGCTGCCGTCGGCGTTGAACATGCGCATGGTGGCGTCGGCCACCTGGGAGGGGGCGATGCAGATCAGCCCGTCCGACCCCACCGAGAACCGCCGGGGGCTGAGCAGCCGGGCCAGCTCGGGGGCATTGTCGATCATGCCCTTCAAACAATCCAGATAAATATAGTCGTTGCCGCAGCCATGCATCTTGGTAAATTCCAGCCGCATGCCCATCCCCTCCTGTCACATTCGGGCCCGGGGCCCGTTGATTCTGCTTTTATTATAGCCGGATTTGGCCCGGCGCACAAGAAGCCTGCCGCCGGGCCGTTTTTTCGGGTTGCACCGGCCTGTTTTAAGGATTTAACCCTTGACAAGGTTCCCCAGATACGCTATAAAATGTATAGTAATCAAAAGGCACCACCGCACGATTCATGCCCCATGGGTTCAGGCGGCGCTGCCCTGAACAAGCCCGGCACCCGGGCATATAATAAGGAGAGTTTTGGAATATGGATACTTTCGAGCGCATCCGTGAGCTTCTGGCGGAGCAGCTGGACATCGACGAGGAAAAGATCACCATGGACAGCAACATCCTGGAGGACTTCGAGGCCGACAGCCTGGACGTGGTCGATATGGTCATGAGCCTGGAGGATGAGTTCGGCGTGGAGATCCCCGACGAGGAGATCGAGAATCTGCACACCGTGGGCGATGTGGTCCGCTACGTGGAAGACAACACCTGATCCCACCCCAATCACATCATGCTGCCTCCCCGGCAGGCCGGCCGGCCCGCCTGGGGGGCTTATTTTTGCCCGGGGCTTCCGGGGCGACGAGTAAGGAAGGAAAAAGCAAATGAGCGAGCAGAAGAAGAAACTGGTGGAGGCCATCACCCCCATCAACGAGGACTTTACCCAGTGGTACACCGACGTATGCCTGAAGGCCGAGCTGGTGGACTACTCCACCGTAAAGGGCTGCATGATCCTGCGCCCCTACGGCTACGCCATCTGGGAGAACATCACCCACATTCTGGACGGCATGTTCAAGGCCACCGGTCACGAGAACGTGGCCATGCCCATCTTCATCCCCGAAAGCCTTCTGCAAAAGGAGAAGGACCACGTGGAGGGCTTTGCCCCCGAGGTGGCCTGGGTCACCTACGGCGGCGCCGAAAAGCTGGAGGAGCGCATGTGCGTGCGTCCCACCAGCGAGACCCTGTTCTGCGATCACTTCGCCCATGTGCTGCACTCCTGGCGCGATCTGCCCATGAAGTACAACCAGTGGTGCAGCGTGGTCCGCTGGGAGAAGACCACCCGTCCCTTCCTGCGCAGCCGTGAGTTCTGGTGGCAGGAGGGCCACACCATCCATGAGACCGCTCAGGAGGCCATGGAGGAGACCGAGCAGCAGCTGAACACCTACGCGGACTTCTGCGAGAACTACCTGATGATCCCCGTGGTGAAGGGCAAGAAGACCGACAAGGAGAAGTTTGCCGGTGCCGAGGCCACCTACACCATCGAAGCCATGATGCACGACGGCAAGGCCCTGCAGAGCGGCACCAGCCACTACTTCGGCGACGGCTTCTCCCGCGCCTTCGGCGTGCAGTTCGCCGGTCGTGACAACACCCTGCAGTACCCCCATCAGACCAGCTGGGGCGTGTCCACCCGCCTGATCGGCGCCATCATCATGACCCACGGCGACGACGAGGGCCTGATCCTGCCCCCGGCCATCGCCCCCTTCCAGGTGGTCATCGTGCCCATCGCCGCCCACAAGCCCGGCGTGAACGAGAAGGCCGAGGAGCTGGCCGCCCGCGTTTCCAAGTTTGCCCACGTCAAGCTGGACAACAGCGATAACTCTCCCGGCTGGAAGTTCAGCCAGTGGGAGATGAAGGGCGTGCCCCTGCGTCTGGAGATCGGCCCCAAGGACATCGAGAAGAACCAGTGCGTGCTGGTGCGCCGCGACACCCGCGAGAAGTACTTCGTAAGCCTGGATGATCTGGAGACCGAGATCCCCCGCCTGCTGAATGAGCTGGCTCAGAACATCTACAACCGCGCTCTGGAAAACCGCGAGAACCGCACCTGGACCGCCACCACCATGGACGAGGTCAAGGAGCTGGCCGAGAAGAACAACGGCTACATCAAGACCATGTGGTGCGGCGACCTGGCCTGCGAGGAGAAGATGAAGGAAGAGGTTGGCCTGTCCAGCCGCTGCATGCCCTTCGAGCAGGAGAAGCTCAGCGACGTCTGCCCCTGCTGCGGCAAGCCCGCGAGCCTGATGGTCTACTGGGGCAAGGCTTACTAAGCCGCGCCCTTTGCAGCCCATATTCTGCAACAACAAACCCGCCCCCTCGGACACTTCCGAAGGGGCGGGTTTTCTGTTCTGCACAAAAAACGCGGGCATTTTTCTCCTTCTCCCCGCCCCGGGTTTTGCCCCGTTTGTGCAA
>NZ_JAGHKE010000116.1:0-5478 GCF_017889395.1 Allofournierella sp.
TAATCAGGCGTGGGGGTAAAAATCGCTCACGGTGTTGGTCACCAGCCGGAAGGTGAGCTGGGCCATGTGCTGGGGGCTTTCCTCGCAGCCCCGGCTCAGCCAGTCCTTGATGAGGCCCACGCCTCCGGCCACGCAGTAGGCGTAGGTGTATTTCAGATCGTC
Organism: Allofournierella sp.; assembly: GCF_017889395.1. Lineage (NCBI taxonomy): Bacteria > Bacillati > Bacillota > Clostridia > Eubacteriales > Oscillospiraceae > Allofournierella > Allofournierella sp. Next base: position 163 of record NZ_JAGHKE010000116.1, read on the forward strand.
CATCCGCTCGGGGAAGGCCTGGCGCAGCGCGGCCAGGCTGTAGTGGGAGAGCATCTCCTCGATCCGGTGCAGAAAGGCGATGTCCCCGTGGGGACCCAGCAGGGCGGCGCAGATCTCCCGGTTTTCAAACAGGATGGCAAAGATGTCCTCAATGAAGGGGAAGCTGTTTTCGTTGAAGGGGCTCACCGGATGGGTGCGGATGGTGTGCAGGATCTCCTCGAACAGCTCGTTCTCCACGCTTTCCAGCATATTGTAAATATCGGTATAGTGCAGATAGAAGGTGGAGCGGTTGATGTCCACCAGGTCCACCAGCTCCTTCACCGTCACCTCGTTCACGCTCTTCTGGGCCATCAGCTGGGCAAGACCGTGGCGCAGCTGGGCTTTTGTGCGGCGGATGCGCCGGTCCGGCTTTTTCTCCATGTGTGCGCTTCCTTTCATTTGTAAAAGATTTGTGACTGTTCAACACAACACGACGCAATGTCTATTAATAGATACTACGACGGAAACTGTCGGTTGTGTTGTTCTTCTTTGCTTAGTATAATTCTCTTTGCAGGAAAAAGCAATATCGCGACGAATAAACAACACGGTATTGATTTTCTGAGAGAGATCGAGGAAAGGAAGCGATTTTTTCGCTCTATGCTGAAAAATGAATGGAAAAAGCTGCTGAGCAACAAGCTGATGCTGGTGGTGGTGGTGGCCATCGTCGCCATTCCCACCATCTACACCACTCTGTTTCTGGGCTCCATGTGGGACCCCTACGGCAGCGTGGAACACCTGCCGGTGGCTCTGGTGAATCAGGACCAGCCGGTGGAATACGAGGGCAAGACCCTGGACGTGGGCGCCGAACTGGTGGACAGCCTGCTGGAGGACGCCTCCCTGGACTTCCACCAGGTGAGCGAGGAGGACGCGGCCAAGGGGCTGGCGGCAGGGGATTACTATATGGTAATCACCATTCCGCAGGACTTCTCGGCCAACGCGGCCACCCTCACCGACGATCAGCCCAAACAGATGGAGCTGAACTACGAGACCAACCCCGGCACCAACTATATCGCCTCCAAGCTGAGCGAGACCGCCATGAAGGAGATTCAGGCCAGCGTGCGGGAAGAGGTGACCAAGACCTACGCCGAGACCATGTTTGACCAGCTCACCGAGGTGGGCGACGGCATGCAGGAGGCGGCGGACGGCGCGGGCGAGATCCGGGACGGCGCAGACAAGCTGGCGGATGGCAACAATACCATCCGGGAGAATCTGCAGCTTCTGGCGGACAGCACCCTGACCTTCCGCAGCGGCAGCCAGACCCTGACCGAGGGCCTTGCCCAGTACACCCAGGGCGTGCAGCAGCTGGCGGACGGCGCGAAGAAGCTGGACGACGGCGCAAAGCAGCTGAAGGACGGCGTGGACCAGCTGGGTGCTTCGGCCCCGGCACTGGCCCAGGGCGTGAGCGCGCTGAACGACGGCGCGGCCCAGCTGGCCCAGGGCACGGCCCAGGCCAAGACCGGCAGCGACAGCCTGACCGCAGGCGCGGCCCAGGTGGACGACAATCTGAAAACCCTGAACGAGGGTCTGAGCCAGCTGCAAAGCCAGACCGCGGCCCTGCCGGATTCCGCCTCGGCGCTGGATGCGGGCGCATCCCAGGCAGCTGAGGGCGCGAAAGCCCTGCAGCAGGGCGCGCAGGGCTTGGCCGCAGGCGCGGACAAGGCCAGCCAGGGCGCAGCCGCTCTGAATCAGGGCCTGCAGACCTTGAGCGGTAAATCCGAGGAACTGAACCAGGGCGCGGCCCAGCTGAAAAACGGGCTGGATGCCCTGGCGGCCGCGGCGGGCGGCTCGGATGTGTCCGGCAGCCTGACCGCTCTGGCCGGTCAGCTGAACGGCGCGGCTCAGGCCGCGCAGGCAGGCGCGGTGGCCCCGCAGGACCCGGCGGCTCTGGCCCAGACCATCGCGGACAATACCGCCGCCGCCCAAAGCGGCGATCAGGAGGCAGTGAATGCTCTGATCGCGGCGGCCAATGAGCTGGCCAATGTGGCACAGCAGGATTACAACGACGCAAACACCGCCAACGCAGCCCGGGATCAGGCCGCCCAGGCTCTTGCCGGCGCGGCCGGTGCGATGGCCAATGCGGCCGGCGGTTCCGGCTCCGGCGACCTGAGCGCGGCCCTCGGCCAGCTGCAGCAGGGCGCGGCTCAGCTGCAGACCGGCCTGTTCGCCTACACCGCCGGTGTGGACCAGGCGGCTGCGGGCAGCGCGGCCCTGACGGATGAGACCACCGGCCTGCCCGCGCTGAACGCGGGGGCACAGCAGCTCTCGGCCGGGTGCGATTCTCTGGTGAACGGCCTTGCTCAGCTGCAGGGCGGCACCAGCCAGCTGGCTCAGCAGGCACCCCTGCTCACCGGCGGCATCGCCCAGGCGGCCAGCGGCGGCGCGGCTCTGCAGCAGCAGGGAACCGCGGTGCTGCGTCAGGGCGCGGCCCAGCTGAACAGCGGCCTGGATGCTCTGGTCACCGGCAGCGGCAGCCTGAAGGACGGCATGAGCAGTCTGAACGGCCAGCTGCCCGCCCTCACCGACGGCGTGGGCCGTCTGCAGCAGGGCACCAAGGACCTGAAGGACGGCACCACTCAGCTGGTGACCGGCGCGGATACCCTCACCCAGAACAGCCCGGCTTTGAATCAGGGCGCGGCCGCCCTCACCGACGGCGCGGGCCAGATCCAGAGCGGCGCCCAGCAGCTGGCGGACGGCAGCGGCGAGCTGGCCGACGGCATCGACCAGCTGACCGACGGCGCAAACACCCTCCAGACCAGCCTGGCGGACGGTGCGGACGAGATCCGCTCCACCAACACCGGCGACGCGGTGGTGGATATGTTCGCCGCCCCGGTGGTCTCTGAGGAGACCCAGCTGACCCAGGTGCCCAACAACGGGCACGCCATGGCTCCCTACATGATGTCGGTGGCCCTGTGGGTGGGCTGCATCGCCTTCAGCCTGATGTACCCCCTCACCGAGTACGCGGGCAAACTGAAGAGCGGCACCGCCTGGTGGCTGAGCAAGGCCTCGGTGCTGTATCCCATTGCGCTGCTGCAGGCGCTGGTGATGGTGGGCGCGCTGCACGCCATCAACGGCTTTGAGCCGGGCCGCATGGGCCAGACCCTGCTGGTGGCCTGCGTGGCGTCCATGACCTTCATGTCGGTGATGTACTTCTTCACCAACCTGCTGGGCAAGGTGGGCAGCTTCCTGATGCTGGTCTTCATGGTGATCCAGCTGGCCGGTTCGGTGGGCACCTATCCGCTGGAGCTCTCCGGCTCCTTCGTGAAGTACCTGCATGACTGGGTGCCCTTCACCTACACCGTCACCGCCTTCCGCCGTGCCATCTGCGCCGGCGAGGACGTGACCGGCTGCCTTGCCTACCTGGCGGTATGGCTGGTGGTCTTCACCCTGCTGACCATTCTGGTGTTCGCGGTGCGCGCAAAGCGCATCAAGGCCGAAAAGCCCACCCTGATGGTCTGGCTGGAGGAGCATCGCCTGGCCTGACCCGGGTATCAAAAATCTTCTCCCGCTCCCCTTAGCCGGCGTTTGCCGGTTCCAAGCTCCGTTTTGTGCAAAACTGCACAAAACGGGGCTTTTTTTGCACGAAATGCAAAAAATCAGGGGAGTGCATTGGCGAAATTGATAAAAATATTAAAAAACAGAAAAAACTTTTGCGAGAAAAGAGAATCTTTTTGATATAAGACAGAAGATTTTTCTATCGTTTTTGCGCCCCAAAGGCGGTAAAATTTACCACAGAGAAAGCATCCTGAGGGATGCGAAAATGTACGGCACAAGAACCGAATCCAATCACAGGAGGAAAACGAAAATGAAAAAGAAACTCGCGCTGCTGCTGGCTTCCGTAATGGCCATTGGTATGCTGGCCGGCTGTGGCGGCGCTCCCGCTTCCACCGCTTCCACCGCAACCTCCGGCGGCACTTCCACCGCCACCTCCACCGAGGGCGGCACTGCCACCGCCACCAGCGACCTGCAGGTGGATGTATTCTACTATGACTTCTCCGATATCTACATCTCCAGCGTGCGCGCCGCCATGGACGAGCAGCTGAAGGCCATGGGCATCGAGCCCAAGAACTGGGATGCCGCCGGCAGCCAGCCCACCCAGACCGACCAGGTTAAGACCGCTATCACCGCCGGTTCCGACCTGCTGATCGTGAACATCGTGGAGACCTCCACCTCCGACCCCGCTAAGGATATCGTGGAAGCTGCCCGCGCTGCGGACATCCCCGTGATCTTCTTCAACCGCGAGGTTGCCGACAACGAAGTGATCAACAGCTATGAGAAGTGCGCCTTTGTTGGCACCAACGCTCCCGACGCCGGCCACATGCAGGGCGAGATGATCGGTGAGTACCTGCTGGCCAACTACGACGCAGTTGACCTGAACGGCGACGGCACCATCTCCTACGTTCTGTTCAAGGGCCAGGAGGGCAACGCTGAGGCCGAGGCCCGCACCCAGTACGCTGTGGAAGACGCCAACAAGCTGCTGACCGAAGGCGGCAAGCCCGAGCTGGCTTACTACGACGCCAACGCTACTACCAAGTACCTGGTTGATACCGCCGGTAAGTGGAGCGCCCAGGCTGCCAACGACTACATGGTTTCTCTGCTGGGCTCCTACAACGAAGGCAACAACAACATGGTTGAGCTGATCATCTGCAACAACGACGGCATGGCCGAGGGCGCTATCTCCGCTCTGCAGAACGTTGGCTACAACAACGGCGAAGGCACCACCATCATCCCCGTATTCGGCGTGGACGCCACCGACTCCGCCAAGGCTCTGATCAAGGCCGGCAACATGACCGGTTCCATCAAGCAGGACGCCGTGGGCATGGCCACCACCATCAACACCCTGGTCAAGAACGTACAGGACGGCGCTGACCTGATGGCCAACACCGACCAGTTCGTGGTTGACTCCGACGTGGATAAGATCCGCGTTCCCTACCAGATGTACGACGGCACCTCCGAGGACTAATTTCTCCCGGATCCTTTGTGCCTGAAACCTAACCGGCAAGGCGGGGCTGCCAGGCGGCAGCCCCGCTTCGCCCTGACAAAACCACCGCTTCGGGCGCGGCCCGGAAGGCGGGCTGTGGCCGAAACGGTGGTTTGCGACCGCGAGAGGAGGAAAATTATGGACAAGCCGGCCCTGCTGGAGATGCGCGGCATCTGCAAGGAATTCCCCGGCGTAAAGGCGCTGGATAACGTGGACCTGACCGTCCGCCCCGGCACCGTACATGCCCTGATGGGCGAGAACGGCGCGGGCAAATCCACCCTGATGAAATGCCTGTTCGG
>NZ_JAGHKE010000117.1:0-5464 GCF_017889395.1 Allofournierella sp.
TGCCAGATCATCTGGGGGTCGCCGCTGGTGGTGATGTAGCTGCCGTCCTCCAGCAGCTGCATGTCCACCAGTTCAAAATTCTCCAGGGTAAGCTCACACTGGTAAAGACTTCCGCCCGCCTTGGCGATCATATCCGTTCCAAGGCTCCAGACGCTGCCCCCCAGCCAGACGATCAGCGCCGCCGCATAGCACAAAAGGGGCAGAAAGGCCGGGCGTTCCAGCCATTGTTTCAGTTTCGGAATCATCGGGGCACCTCCATCGCAACCGGCTCATAGCCGCCCGGGGCAATGCGGTAGAGCAGCGTCTCGCCGTTTTCGGCAGCAGCCAGGCCATCGGTGAACAGGCTGCCGTATCCGGCCACAAAGCCCGCGTCCAGCTTGTCCACAAAGATGTATTCGCAGCCGCTCTCAGCCACGGCCTTTGCAAAGTCCTCGGTGCGGTAGGCGTGGAAGTAAAGCGCGCCGCCCTCCTTGACTTCGGGCATATTCTCGGGCAGACAGAAGGTACCGCCGCCCGCGCCGTACAGGCCGGTCTCCTCGTCCAGTTCCCAGCCGCTGTAATCCAGAATATTGGGCTGGAAGTAGCAGCTGTAGGTGAACCAGAGCAGGCCGTCGTCGCCCTGGCTCACAAAGAAGATGCGGTCGTCCTCGTCGATCTGGGCCTTCACCGCGTCCACCTTTTCCATGATCAGGTACTGGTCCGCAAAGGTGGCGTCGGAAAAGCCCAGCACGCTCATCTGGGGCAGCACCATCATGTTCACCCGCAGCAGCATCAGGCAGGCAAAGGCCAGCGCCCCCGCCTGGCCCAGAAGCCGCCAGCGGCCGGTCTGCACCACCCAGGCCAGCACCGCCGCTGCGATCACAAACCAGGCGATGTAATAGGTGTACATATAGCGGTTGTAAGCGTCCAGAACCTCCGCCTGGAAGTCCTTGAAGATGAAGCCGTAGCTGATGGTGATCACATAGCTGTAAGCCGCAAAGCCCAGGGTGCTCAAGCCCATCCAGCACAGCACCCGCAGCCGCTGACGCATGCCTTTTGCAAACACCAGGGCAATCACGAACATGCCCAGAATCAGGCCGGTCACCAGAACGCCCTGCCCAACCATGGACACCAGCCGTTCCTTGCTCAGGAAGGCCGCCCACATGTTCCGGATGGCAGCAAAGAACTGCTCCTGCCGGGCGGCGTACTCCTCCGGCACCGACAGGCCCAGCAGCATTTTCGTTCCCTGCAGCGCCGCGCCGAAGGGGCTCAAAGAGGTCACACCGCTGCCGCCGCTCTCGGCGTTTTTCTGCACCAGTATCGCAATGTAGCTGCTCCACACCCTGTACTGAGCCAGCGGCACTGCCAGGCACAGCACCGCGAAGCCGAAGCGCCGGGCCAGGCCCTCCTTCCAGCAGTCCTTGTAATCAAAGAGGAAGGCATCCGCCGCGATGCAGCCCGCCGCGATCAGGGCAATGGGGAAGGTGTTGTCCTTGATGTTGGCCATCAAAGCCAGCACCGGCAGCACCGCCCAGCGGGGTCCTGCGCCCTTTTCGCTGCGCAGAGCCAGCCACATGGCCACCGCGCCGCCCGCCAGCATACCGGCGGGGATGTCGCCGTAGGCGCTCATATAGGTGTCATCCACCGCAACGGTACGGGCATACACCGTGAAGAACCAGGGGGTGCACCAGCCGATCACCGCCATGGGCAGCGCCAGCCGGTAGTGTTTGAAGCCGATGACACCCACCAATGCGGCGATACAGGCGAACAGCAGCAGGTCATAAGCCAGATACACCTTGAAGGGTGCAAAGGCGCCGAAGAACTGCACAAAGTAGCTCAGCACGATCAGGCCGCAGTTCTGGGTGGCCTGCCAGGGGGTACCGTATTCGCAGATGGTATACAGATGATCGGTGGTACTGGTCATCTGCGCTGCCGGGCCCCAGAAGCTGAACTCGTCAAAATCATGGAACATGGGCTGGCGGACGGAAAAATACACCGCGAAGCTGACAGCCAGCCCCCAGAACACCACCGCGCCGGGGCTGAGCAGCCGCCGGGCCTCGCTGCGTTTGGTCACCAGGGCAAAGACGCCCAGGCCCCAGGCCGCCAGATAGAACACCCAGCCGCCCGCCACCAGCAGATCCGCCACACCCGCCAGGGTGAACCAGATGCCGGTAATGCCCAGCGCGGCAAGCGGAGCCAGCGCACTGTGCAGCCGGGCCTTCAGGGTAAGGAAGGCGCACAGGCCGAACAGGGCCGTAAAACTCAAAACCAGATCAAAATACTGCAAGCTCATTTCTCCTTTTTAAAGGCACTTCCGCCCCGGGGCTTCCGGCGTGCAATGCGCGCCGATTTCCGGAACGGCTCAGGCTCCAATACCGCCCACAGCTCCCACAGCACCGCCACAATTACCGGCGGTAGCAGCAGCCCCAGCACAAGGCCGGTGGCGGTGGGAACAAAGGCGGTGTACCAGCCCTCGGCCGGGTTCAGGGTCACCCCGTCAAAACGGGTGGTCACGCCGCCCACACTGTCCGGGTCCAGGCGGATCTCGCTCACCACGCACCCGCCCAGATCAAAGCGGTACACGCCATCGGCGGTCTTTTGTGCATACACCATCCGGGCCGCGGAAAAATCTGCCTGGCCCGGCGCTTTCCAGTAAAGCACCACCGCCTGGCCGGGGGTGAGCTGCTCCACGCGCAGCTCCACCGTTTCCAGATAAACCCCTTCCGGGTTCGGGGCGGTCCAGTGCAGCTGGGGGTCGGTGTCGGTGGAGACGTACCACACGCCTTCCTCCTCGCCCTCCAGCTCCTGCACGCCCACACCGGTCAGGTCCTGCCAGGCAAGCTCGGTCTGCGCCTTCATTCCCTTATGGGCATACCAGGCGCTTTTGGCAAGGCTTACCCCGCCAAAAATCAGCCAGAGGGCCAGCACGGCAAGGTAGGCCGCCGCCAGCCAGCGAATCGGTCGTTTCATGCCGCGCCTCCTTCCTCGCGCACCCAGCGCACGGTGTCGCCCTCATATTCCACCCGCAGCAGGATCACCGAATCGGTGCGCCGGTCGGGCAGATCGTCGATGCCGAAGGCGGGGCCGATGGTCCCGGCGATGTAATCGTCGCTCTCGTCGATGAGGATGTGGGTGTAGCGCTTGTCCAGCAGGAACAGGCGCAGATCGTCCGCCGTGCAGACGGTCTGGTAGGGGTATACCTCCGGCATACCCTCCTGGGCACGGGCCGGGTCCACCAGATTCATATGGGTGGTGTCCCAGCTCCAGTCGCCCTCGTGGCCGTAGCCGAAGCCGCCAAAGCCCCGGGCCAGCGTGGCGTTCAGATCATAGCCGAAGTAGTTCCAGCGGGTGGCGTCGTCTCCCTGGCTGATGAGCAGAACGGTGTCGTCCCAATCCAGCAGGCCGTTCACCTGCCCGGCCCGCTCCTTCACATCATCCCGCACCGCGTAGACCACGTGGGGATAGTTCCAGAAGCCCGCGGCGGGCACGCCCCGCCAGCCGATCAGCACACAGAACACCGCCAGCACACCCACGGCGGCAAGCCGGGCCAGCTTGGCCCACGCACCGCCAAAGCCCGCCCGGGCCAGAAGGCCCAGCGCCATCAGGAAAAAGCCCAGATAATAGGGCCCGATGTAGCGGATGTAATCCTTCAGCTGCAGCGCTTCCGGATCCTTGAAGTTGAACACATACAAAAACAGATGGAACACCAGAAAGGCCACCAGTGCCAGGGTGCCGAACACCGCCAGCACCACCGGGCGGCGGCGCTCCTCCCCCTCTTTCCGGGCAAGGAACACCACAGCCAGCACAAGGAAGATGGCCGCCAGCGCCAGCGCGCCGCCGCCCAAAAGGCAGACCGGCACGCTCACCGGGCTTTTCAGCATCAGGGCGCTCACCTGGGTGAACTTTTCGGTGGGCTCCTCCAGCCGAAGCAGCTGGCGCACGCCGGACAGGATGGCCGCCCCCTGGCTCATAGCCGCGTCGCCGCTGCCCACGGTGGTTTTGTCCGCGCCGGTCATGGCCGCCACATAGCGGGTCCAGCCCAGATAAAAGCCCGCCACCGGAACGGCCAGAAGCACACCGCCGCCCACCACCTTGACCAGCCGGCGGCCAAAGCCCGCCAGCGGCCCGGTGAACAGGGCGTCCGCGCAGACAAGGCCCACCGCGATCAGGGCATAGGCCAGGCCCATGTCCTTGATGAGGGTCAGAAAGCTCACCTGCACCAGCAGCACCGGCAGGCAGCAGACCTTGTCTTTTAACACAAAATACAGGCAGACCGTGGCCCCGAACACAAAGCCCAGGGGCAGATCGCCCAGCACCGAGAGGTACACGGTGGACAGCTCCCCCACCGAGGGGGCGCTGAAAAAGTAGGGCAGCAGAAAGCCGCAGCCCGCCAGCACCAGGGTGCTGCTCCAACGTTTGCCCGCCAGCGCGGCCATGGCGGCCACCGCCGCGGCCAGCATGGCGTCGTAGGCAAAGTAGGCGCTCCACTCCGAGAACCCGGCGCTGAAGAACTGGAACAGGTAGACCACCAGCATCATGCCCGGGTTGGAGGCCTTGGCCAGCAGGTTGCCGTGAGCCGCCGGATGCAGCACGTTCTGCAGCTTGGTCAGTTTAGCCGCCGAGCCCCACAGGGTAAATTCATCGTTCTGGGCAAACTCCGGCCGGGTGATGGCGAACACCACCAGAAAGAACACACTGGCCGCCAGGAACACACCGAAGGCCGGTGTGAACAGGGTCTCCAGCGTTTCGGCCAGCCGGCGGCGAGCCAGCAGAACGGCCACAAGCGCCGCCGCGCCCAGATAAAACAGCCAGCCGCCCACCGGCAGCAGGCCCAAAAAGCCCCAAAGGCAGAGCCATACCGCCCCGCCGCCGATCACCGGCAGCGCAAACAGGGCGGCATCCGCCCGGCAGAGCCGGGCCAGGAAGGCGCTGTACAGCCCAATGGCCGCCAGCGCCAGGAATCCGCTGATCGTTACCATCACCATCCCGCGTTTTCCCCCTTTTCAGTCAAGTCAAAAATCGGTCAGCCGGGCAAAACGAATACCGGCCCGATGAAGTAATGCTGGAACAGCAGCACCGCGCCCAGCATGCCGAAGGCGGCAAAGGTCCACAGCGCCACCGCCTGGGGCTTTTTCTGCCCCGCGGCAAGGCGCGGCTCCAGCACGTGGCTGAGCACCGCCGCCAGCAGCACCGTGAGCATCAGGAACGCGGGCAGGAAGTACCGCGCCTGCACCCCGATGATGCGGATCATGCCCACCGGCGTACTGGTGATATACATGGCAGTGGCCGCGCCGGTGATGTAGAGCACGCTCAGCGCGCCCAGGCCCAGGGCGGGCGCGGGCTTCAGGCTGCTCTTCTCATGCACCGACAGCACCGCGCCGAACAACAGCAGCATGGGGCTGACAAGGCTGATGAAGGGCACCTCCAGATCCAGCGCGCCGAACAGGCCCATCTGGCCCACGTAGAATTTGTTTTCGTAGAAGGT
>NZ_JAGHKE010000007.1:0-40522 GCF_017889395.1 Allofournierella sp.
CTCTTCCGGCTTGCCGATGCGGCCCAGCGGAATCTGGGTGCACAGGGCCTTGATGATGTGTTCCGGCACCGCGCGCATCATGTCGGTATCGGTGATGCCAGGGGCCACTGCGTTCACCCGGATGCCGTATTTGCCCAGCTCCCGGGCCAGCGACAGGGTAAAACCGTTCACTGCGAACTTGCTGGTGGGATAGGCAATTCCGCTGGGCTGGCCGTAGCGGGAAACCATGGAGCTGGTGTTCAGGATCACACCGCTGCCCTGGGCCTGCATGATGGGAGTCACAGCCCGGGCGCAGGTGAACACGCCCTTCACGTTCAGGTCCATCACCTTTTCAAAGGTGGCCTCGTCGTATTTGTCAAAGGGCGTGGAGTCGGACATGCCTGCGTTGTTCACCAGGATATCAATGCGGCCGTACTCCTGCGCCACCTTCTGGACGGCCTCTTCCACGCTGGCCAGGTCCGCCAGATTGGGGGCGATGCCCGCCACCCTGGCGTTGGGGTCCTTCTCCTTCAAAGCAGCCACCGCCTTGTCCGCGGTCTCCTGCCGGGAGCCGGTGAGAATCACGGTAGCGCCCTCCCGCAGAAAAGCCTCCACGGTGGCCAGGCCGATGCCCCGGGTGCCGCCGGTGACAATGGCGATCTTGTTTTCCAATAGCATAATCCGTACCTCCTTTTATTCTTTCCCGCAGTCCGTCTGCGCGGGAACAGTTGTTTATCTTTATTATAACACCTTTGCAGACCGAAAACGGTGAGGAACGCACGGAAAACGCAAAAGCGCCGCTGGTTTTCCAGCGGCGCTTCTGCGTATAACATGATTCCAAGGGGAAGGATCAGTTGAGGATGGTCAGTTCGGTCTCGGGATCGAACAGATGGATCTTGTGAGGATCGAAGGCAACGGTAACGTTGCTGCCATTCTTGGCCTTGGAGGTGGGAGCTACACGAGCGGTCAGCTTGTTGCCCTTGTACAGCAGGTACAGGTAGATCTCGGAGCCCATCAGCTCGGAAACCTCAACAGTGGCCTCCAGCTTGCACTCGCCCTGCTTGTTCACGAACTCGGGATCGTCCTTGATGTCCTCGGGACGAACGCCAGCCTTGACCTTCTTGCCAACATAGGCATCCAGCTTGCCGTCGGTGGTCTTCTCCTTGGGCAGGTCGATGCGGTCGCCGGCCAGATCCAGGAAGTAGCCGTTGCCGTCCTTGTTCAGGGTAGCATCCAGGAAGTTCATCTGGGGGCTGCCGATGAAGCCGGCAACGAACATGTTGATGGGGAAGTCGTACAGGTTCTGCGGGGTGTCGACCTGCTGAACGATACCGTCCTTCATAACCACGATGCGGTCGCCCATGGTCATAGCCTCGGTCTGGTCGTGGGTAACGTAGATGAAGGTGGTAGCCAGCTTCTGGTGCAGCTTGATGATCTCGGTGCGCATGCTGGTACGCAGCTTGGCGTCCAGGTTGGACAGGGGCTCGTCCAGCAGGAATACGGCCGGGTTACGAACCATGGCGCGGCCCAGGGCAACACGCTGACGCTGACCACCGGACAGAGCCTTGGGCTTGCGGTCCAGCAGGTGCTCGATGTCCAGCACGCGGGCAGCCTCACGAACACGCTTGTCGATCTCAGCCTTGTCTACCTTACGCAGCTCCAGGCCGAAAGCCATGTTCTTGTAAACGGTCATGTGGGGGTACAGAGCGTAGTTCTGGAACACCATGGCGATGTCGCGGTCCTTGGGGGCCACATCGTTCACCAGGCGGTCGCCGATGTACAGCTCGCCCTTGCTGATCTCTTCCAGACCAGCGATCATGCGCAGGGTGGTGGACTTACCACAGCCGGAGGGGCCAACCAGAATGATGAACTCCTTGTCGGCGATCTCCAGGTTGAAGTCCTTAACGGCGGTAACGTCGCCGGAGTAGATCTTGTAGATATGACGCAGGCTAATGCTTGCCATGGGAATCGACACTCCTTTTTATTGTTGATGGTTTTAATTGTCTTTTGTTGATACGCTTGACCGCGTATCTCGTTGCTAATATAATAATACCAGACTTTTTCCGGATTTAAATAGCACTTTATTGATATGAGGTGATGTAAAATTGATTTTCGACCCCCTTGTCTTCTGCACCCTGAAGGAAACGAAGGACCTGCAGTTCTCCACCCCCATTCCTCTGGAGGGAGAAGGGCTTTGGATCGGGGTGCTTTCCAGTGGGCAATGTGCCCTGGCGGATGAAGAGGCTCCCCAGCTGGCGGGGGCGGGCAGCCTTTTGCTGGGCGCGCCGCCGCTGCGGCTGGTGCCCGCCGAGCCCTGCCATCTGGCAGCGGTGCTGCTGGGCGGTCAGGCGGCCGCGGCCTTTGCCGAGGGCCTTGCCGGCCCCATGTTCGCGGCGGGTGCCTCCTGCCCCGGCGCGGCTGAGCTGGTGGCCCAGCTGGTGGCCTCCCCCTCCTCCCGCCGGGCCTCGGCCCTGGGCTACCAGCTGCTGTGCGAAAGTGCCCGGGCGGACGCCGCCGCCCCCAGCTACCCGCCGCTGGTGACCATGGCCATTGCCGCCATGCGGGAACACTATGCCGGGCTTTACGGCGTGGAGGAGCTGAGCGAAAGCCTGGGTGTGAGCAAAAGCCATCTGGTGCGGGTGTTCAAGGCGGCGGTGGGCGTGCCCCCGGGCCAGTACCTGACTGGGGTACGCATCGAGGCGGCCAAGCAGCTGCTGTGCCACCGGGAATACCCGCTGGAGGTGGTGGCCAGCCTGTGCGGCTTTTCCGGGGCCAACTACCTGTGCCGGGTGTTCAAAAAGGCCACCGGCCAAAGCCCCACCGCCTGGCGGTCGGCCGCCGCCGGTGTTCCTGAGCTGCCCGAGCTGCCCCAGGAACGGGAGCTGTATGTGTAAGGCTTCTCCTTAATATAGTAAGAGAAAGGCCTATTTTTCAACAAATCCCGCCCCAATTTCGGAAAAGATTTTGTTTTTTGTGCAAAATTTCTGCATATTTTGGGCTATAATTTTTCCCCGGAAGGCTGTATGATAAAGATAAGACCGCGATTTGCAGGCAGGGCGCGTTCCCCGCTTTGCGAGTTTCACCGAAAAATAGTAAAGAACGGAGTGTATCACAATGAAAGTTGTTGTTACCAAGAGCTACGACGAGAGCTGCGCCTATGTGGCCGACATGATCTGCAAACTGGTGAATGAGAAACCCAACTGCAAGCTGGGCCTGGCCACCGGCGGCACCCCCGTACCCATGTACAAGAAGCTGATCGAGGCCAACAAGGCCGGCAAGGTGGACTTTGCTCAGGTACGCACCGTGAACCTGGATGAGTACTGCGGCATCCCCGAGACCCACGACCAGAGCTACCGCTACTTCATGAACACCAACCTGTTCGACCACATCAACATCGACAAGGCCAACACCTACGTGGCCAAGGGCATGGGCGACGCGGAAGCCAACGCCGCTGAGCTGGAGGCCAAGGTTCGCGAGGGCGGCGTTGCCGACCTGCAGCTGCTGGGCATCGGCAACAACGGCCACATCGCCTTCAACGAGGCCAGCGACCACCTGATCAGCGTGGCTCACATTGAAAAGCTGACCGAGAGCACCATCAACGCCAACGCCCGCTTCTTCGAGAAGAAGGAAGACGTTCCCACCACCGCCATCACCATGGGCATGGGTGACATTATGGCCGCCAAGTGCGTTGTGCTGATCGCCACCGGCCTGGCCAAGACCGACGCCATCAAGGGCCTGGTTATGGACAATGTGATCACCACCCAGAACCCCAGCAGCATGCTGAAGATGCACGAGAACGTGGTTGTCGTGATCGATCAGGAGCTGGCCGACGCCGTTGGCTACAAGGGCTAAGCGCTCCGTTTTCCACAAACCGGGCTGCTCCAGCACCGCCTGCACCGCCAGACCGCCGTCCGGGTCGGTGGTACAGTGCATGGACCGGCAGCCCTCCAGAGGTGCGGGCGGGGTGAGCACCAGATAACCCGCGCTCACGCCCACGGCCTCCACCGCGCGGGTGAGGGCGGCTGCATCCGGCTGGCAGGGCGCCTGGCCCTCCACCGTCAGCTGCCACAGGCCGGTATCGTTTTTGCGGCCGGGGCGCTGCTCCTCGGGCAGGCCCGGGTTCAGCCTCTGACGGCGCTGCTCTTCCCTGCGCCGTTCCACAGCCTGGCGGTCCCTCCGGCGGGAGCGCACGGTGGAATAGATGGCAAGGCCCATCATCACCAGCACCAGCACGCCCAGCAGTACCGGCAGCAGCGTCTGAAAGAAAAATACACTCATCACCTGTCTGCCCTCCGGCTTATTCCTCGCCGCGGCCGCGCCGGGCCAGCACCTTCACGCTGCTGGCATACTCCGAGGGAGTCATGCCGGTGACCTTTTTGAAATGGCGGGAAAAATAATGGATGGAATTGTAGCCCAGCAGGGCCGCAATCTCGGTGAAGTTGTGGCTGCCCTCCCGGATCATCTCCTTGGCCTTCTGGATCTTCAGATTGCCGAAGTATTCCATGGCGCCGCCGCCGGTCTTCTCCCGGAAGACCTTCTGCAGGTAGCTGCGGCCCACCAGATTGTCCCGGCAGATGTCGCTCAGGGTCAGGCGGCGCTGGATGTTGTTCTCCAGATACTGCTGCACCCGGCTCAGGAATTCATTCTGACTGCGCTCCCGAATCAGGCTGGTGGGCTTGGTCACCACCGGGCTGTCGCCCCGGCGCACCATATCCAGCAGCATGGTCTCCAGTGAGAGGCCGATCACTTGCTCGGCGCCGAAGGCCGCATCCTCCCGGCGGGTCAGATGCTGGGCCAGGGGATCGTCCAGCGGGGTGGAGAAGGCCGCACCGGCCATTTCCACGATCCGGGCCATGAGCACCCGGTCGCTGTCGCTTGCCATGAGCACCCGGCCCCGGAAAAAGTCCATGGCGGGGCTGTCGCAATCAAAGGAGACGATCACAATGTTGGGCGCATCCTTGCCGGTGGCACGGATGTTGTGATACTCGCCGGGCTCGTGGAAGATCATCTGCCCCTTTTTCAGCAGCTTCTCCTCCACGCCCGCGGTCACGTAGACCTCGCCCTTGTCCGCATAGACAAATTCCCAGAAATCATGACTCTCGCCCGTGAAGGCGTAGTCCGGGCCATATTCAAAATAATGTACCGAATAGATGCGGTCGATGCGCAGCACCTTGTCCAGCTCCAGTGCCTGATAGCCCATCTGCTTGCAGCTCCTCTCCTTTGGAAGAGGGGCGGTCTGCCCCTGCTTGTTTGTCCGTGGTTCACTTGCTCATGCTTGTAGTATATCCTAAAACGACCGATTGTGCAAATGTTTTCTTTTTTTCTGCCCCAAATGCCGCTCTCTGGCAGCATTTGCCCGAATATGCTATACTGGAACCGATGATGCAAATAACAGGGGCCCCGCCCCAAAAAATCAAACAGAAAGAGGACGGACCAATGCAGCGATTCAAAGAACATTTTTATACCGACTGGTCGTTTTACAAGCGGATGCTGGCCATCACCATTCCCATCGCTTTGCAGAACGTAATCAGCCTGGGCGTAAACATGATGGATACCATCATGCTGGGCCAGCTGGGCGATGTGGCCATCGCCTCGGCCAATCTGGGCGGCCAGCTGTTCACCATTCTGGATGTGATGGGCTTCGGCCTGGCCAGCGGCGCGGCGGTGCTGATCGCCCAGTACTGGGGCAAGCGGGACATGCTGCGCATCCGCCAGATCTTCGCGCTCACGCTGCGGGTGGTGCTGGTGGTGAGCAGCCTGTTCGCTCTGGTGGGCCATTTCCTACCCGAAAAGGTGCTGGCCATCTATACCACCGATGCAGCGGTGATCGAATCCGGCGCGACATACCTGAAGCTTTTATCCATCAGCTTCGTGCTGTTCAGCTTTTCCAACTGCTACATCATGTGCCTGCGGGCGGTGGAGCAGGTGCGCATCAGCATGGTGGTGTATGGCTGCAGCTTCTTCATCAACGTATTTTTCAACTACTGCTTCATCTTCGGCAAGCTGGGCGCACCGGCCTGGGGTGTGCGTGGCGCGGCCTTCGGCACCGTGATGGCCCGCCTGTTCGAGCTGTGCGCCACCCTGGTGTACATGTGCTTCATTGAAAAACGGGTGCGCTTTACTCCCCGCTGGCTGCTGCAGCTGAAGAGCGGCCTGGGCCGGGACTATGTGCGCAACAGCGTGCCGGTGGTGAGCAACGAGCTGCTGTGGGGCGTGGGCCTCTCGGTGGTGAACCTGACCATCGGCCACATGGGCGCCAGCTACACCAGCGCCATGAGCATCGTGAACGTATTCAACCAGCTGGTGAGCGTATTCACCTTCGGCATGTCTGCCGCCAGCGCGGTGGTGGTGGGCAAGACCATCGGCGAGGGCCGCATCCACGATGCCAAACGGGCCGCCAACAGCTCGGTGCTGGTGGGTCTGGGCCTGAGTTTTATCTGCATGACCCTGCTGCTGGTGGGCCGGCCCTACATCCTAAGCCTTTATAATGTGAGCCAGCTGGCCCACGACACCGCCTTTGCCATGATGACCATCCTGGCCCTGATGCAGCCCTTCCAGGCGGTGGGCTGCGTGATGATCGTTGGCGTGCTGCGGGGCGGCGGCGATGTGCGCACCAACCTGATGCTGGACAGCGGCCTGCAGTGGTGCCTGGCCATTCCGCTGGGCCTGCTCACCGGCTTTGTGCTCCACTGGAGCGCGCCTGCCGTATTCTTCTGCCTGCGGTGTGACAACATCGTGAAGAGCATTGCCGGTTTCATCCGTCTGCGCAGCGGCAAATGGATTCGGGTGGTCACCCGGGAAGCCGCCTGAGTGCTGCTTTTTCGCCCCGGCCAAACACCGGGGCGGCATTTTATAAAAACGGGGAGATGTGTTGTTATGAGCAAGATCGCATGGATCGGCACCGGCGTGATGGGCCGCCAGCAGGCAGGCCACCTGGTAAAGGCCGGGCATACCGTAAAGGCCTACAGCCGCCGCTACGAAGCAGTGTGCCGGCAGGCGAAGGAATTCGGCTTTGCGCCCTGCGCCACCATCCGGGAAGCAGTGGCCGACGCGGAATTCGTCTTCGTGATGGTGGGCTATCCGGCGGACGTGGAGCAGGTGTTCTGCGGCCCCGAGGGCATTCTGGAAAACGCCCCCGCCGGGGCCGTGGTGGTGGACATGACCACCTCCAGCCCCACACTGGCCCAGAAGCTGTATGCCCTGGGCAAGGAAAAGGGCATCGCCGTGATGGACGCCCCGGTCTCCGGCGGCGACAAGGGCGCCCGGGAGGCCACCCTGTCCATCATGGTGGGCGGTGACGAGGAGGCCTTTACAAAGGCCCTGCCCCTGTTTGAATGCATGGGCAAGAGCGTGCTGCTCATGGGCCCTGCGGGCTATGGCCAGCACACCAAGGCGGCCAACCAGATCGCCGTGGCGGGCGCGACCGCGGCCTACACCGAGGCCATCCTCTACGCCGAAAAGGCCGGGCTGGACCCCCACAAGATGCTGGCGGCCATCGGCGGCGGCGCGGCGGGCAGCTGGCAGATTGCCAACATGGCTCCCCGTGCCCTGGCCGGAGATTTCGCTCCCGGTTTCTTTGTGAAGCACTTCATTAAAGATATGAAGATCGTGCGGGAGGAGACCGCCCAGCGGGGCGTGGAGCTGGAAATGCTGGACAGCGTGCTCCATCTCTACGAGGAGTTTGCCGCGGCGGGCGGCGAGAACGAGGGCACCCAGGCGCTGATCGATTTCTATCGCAAAAAGTAACCGCACATACAAAAAGAGAGCAGCCCGCACTGCTCCCTTTTTTATTTGCTTCAGCTGTGAATCAGCTCCAGCGGCTTCGCGCCAGCGCCCCGCTGCCCGGCCCGCCAGGCAATGAGCTGGCCCGCCACGCTCACCGCGATCTCCGCCGGGGTCTCGGCCCCGATGGAAAGGCCGATGGGGGTGCTCACCCGGGCAAACTGCTCCGCACCGAAGCCCTCCTCTTCCAGCTTCTGGCGGGTCATGGCGATCTTGCGGCGGCTGCCCATCAGCCCGATGTAGCCCGCCGGGGTGGTCAGCGCCTTGCGCAGCACCTCGTAGTCGTGCTCGTGGCCCCGGGTCATGATGACGATCAGATCCTCTTCGGTGGGCTCCAGCCGCTCCACCGCGGCGGCCATCTCCTCGCAGAGCACGCCCGCCGCGCCGGGGAAGGCAGACTCCACCGCAAACTCCGGCCGGTCGTCCACCACCCAGTACTCAAATTCCAGCGCGGGCAGCAGCGCCGCCAACGCCCGAGCCACATGACCCGCGCCGAACAACAGCACCCGCCCGGCTCCCGTCTGAGCCGCCCGCCGCTGCGCCTCCTGCACCGAGGCCTCGCCCGCAGGCAGATACAGAAATTCCACCCTTACCTGGCCGCCGCAGGCCATACCCACCTGGTTGGGGCCCCTGTCGTTCAGGTCGTATTCCTCCACCGCGCTCTGCTGTTCCTCCAGCGCCCGGGCGGCCCGCTGCTGGCACACCGCCTCCACCCTGCCGCCGCCAATGGTGCCGATGCATTCGCCGCCGCCCAGCACCGCCATGAAGGCCCCCGCATGCCGGGGAGCCGAGCCCCTGCTTTCCAGAATGGTCACCAGCACCGCCGGTTCCGTTTCCAGCCGCCGGGCCAGCTGCTTCATTCCCTGGTTCATATTTTCTTCTCCTTCTGTGTGCCGGTCATATTGCCCCGGCCCCGTTCATATTCCTGTTGAGACGACACCGCACGGTTTTCATGCGTTATTGTCCTTAGCATATCACGCCCATCTGCGGATGGCAAGCCGGTTGACAAAGTCCCCCTGTTCGCGGTACGCTGAAACCACAGAATCCGGCATTTGGCATTTTTGAAAGAGTTTCCTCTGCCGGTTCGTTTTATTAACAGCGCCGCCCCAAACGCGGCAAAGGAGGACCCATGTCGTTTACGCTTCCCATTTACCGCGCGCCGGATTTTTCCGTGCCCGCCTTCGCCCGCTGCCCCGATGCCCGCTTTGTGCCCGCCCCCTGCGACGGGGCCGCGCCGGACGGCTACCACAGCACCAGCATGTACCCGGAATACTTCCGGATCGACGGCCGCTGGACCCTGGCCGAGGAAAGCCGGATGGACGGCTGCGTGGTACTGCGGGAAAACGGCCGGCTGGATGTGGTGGAGCTGCGCAACCTGAAGCAGGGCGACCTGGTGGCCCTGGGCCGCACCGACGACGGAGCGGACGGCATCTACCTGCACACCGGCGGCTTTGCCGACCCGGAGGCCCGTGCCGAGGCGGACGCCTTCACCTTCCGCCAGGGGCGCAGCCGGGAGACCTCCTACACAAAAGACTACGACCGGCTGATCCAGCTGCTGCGCCACGAGAAGGAGCACGGCAACATTCTCTGGGTGATGGGGCCTGCCTTCTCCTTTGATGCGGGCGCCCGCGCGGCCATGCAGGCGCTGGTGGAGGCAGGCTACGCCCACGGACTGCTGGCGGGCAATGCCCTTGCCACCCACGATCTGGAGGGCGCGCACCTGCACACCGCCCTGGGGCAGGACATCTACACCCAGCAGAGCATGCCCGGCGGCCATTACAACCATCTGGACGTGATCAACCGGGTACGCCGCTGCGGCAGCATTCCCCGGTTCATTCAGGAATACCACATTCAGGACGGCATCATGTACAGCATCGTGAAGCAGGGCGTGCCCTTCGTGCTCACCGGCTCCATCCGGGACGACGGCCCCCTGCCGGAGGTGATCGGCGACGCCTATCAGGGCCAGACCGCCATGCGGGGACTGGTGAAGCAGGCCACCACCGTGATCTGCCTGGCCACCATGCTGCACACCATCGCCGCCGGAAATATGACCCCCAGCTTCCGGGTGCTGCCGGACGGCACCATCCGCCCGGTGTATCTGTACACCGTGGACGCGGACGAATTCGTGGTGAACAAGCTGCTGGACCGGGGCAGCCTGTGCGCCACCACCATGGTGACCAACGTGCAGGACTTCATCACCAAGCTGGCCCACGGGCTAGGGGTTCTGTAAGAAGTTTATTTTACATAAATAAAGAAAGGAAGTGCCGTCCGTGCGCCGGGCCTTGTGTGCTTTGATGATTCTTGCGGTTCTGACAGGCTGCTCCGCTCCCGCCGCCTCGGGGCAGGCCGGGCAATCTGCGCCTGCCAGTCAATCCTCTGCGGACACATCGCCCGCCAGCACTGCGGCACCTGCACAGGGCGCGGTGAACGAGGCCCAGCTGCGCTGGAAGGAAAACGCCTCCACCGCTCTGCGCCAGTCACTGGTGCTGGCCACCGACCTGCCGGTGATGGACTACCTGCTGCCCGCTTTGAACGAACAGGACGCGGTGGTGCTGGTGGGCAAGCCGGAGCAAAGCGTGCCCCAGGCCGCCTTTTACGTGACCGAGGAGGAGGCCACGCCCCTGGACATCGGCCCCTGCGGGCCCCAGACGCTCCGAAGGCTTACGCTGGAGGACGGCCAGACCTGGGTGATGATCACCGAGCAGCAGCTGGGCGTTTCGCCTCCGGCCAGCTACTTTTTCTATCTGGACGATGCCGGCGCGCTGACCGGCTTTTCCCTCCGGGACCCGGAGAGCGGCCAGCCGCTGGCGGTGTCCGCTCAGACAATCGAGGGCAGCACCCGGTTTTCGCTGGAGGTCACCCGGCTGGACGGCGGCTGCACCCGCATCGAACCCGCGGACGGGATGGACAATTCCTATCTTTGGGTCACCGAGGAGGGGAGCTTTCTGCCCTCCGGGCGCAGCGTGCATCACTACCCGCTGGTGCTGGAAAACGGCAGCTTTTACGAGCTGGCGGCCGTTCCGCTGGAGGAGGAGCAGTTTTTGCAGCTGTTCCCCGAGGGGAAGGACTGGCTGGACCGGATGCTGGAACACGAGACCCGTCTGGTTCGGGAGGATACGCTGGACAGTGAATACACGTTTCTGTACCGGGGCGACGGTACGGTGGATGTGAACCTGCGCTACGGGGATTTTGAATGGGGCTGGCAGTGCTGCCATCTCACTCTGACCCCCGGCCAGCCTCTTCCCGAGCCGGGCACTCCCGAGGGCAGATTCCAGCCGGGCTACCGCCAGCAGGCCGCCTGCCCAGCCATTGCCCGGCAGCCTGAACTCCCCGACGCTCTTGCCGAACCCGGCGAGGATCAATGAATCAATCCAATCACAGGAGGAACCCGACCTTGACCAAACGCATTGCATCCATTCTGTTTGCCGCCCTCATGCTGGGCGGCCTGCTGGCAGGCTGCGGCGGAAACGCTGCTCAGTCACCCGCCGCCTCGGCCGCTCCCACCGCGGCCCCGGCCACACCCGACCCCACCGCCGAACCCACCCCCACGCCGGACCCGGAGGCGGTGTGGGCCCAGGCCGGCAAGGACACCATGGCCTGGCTGCAGAGTCAGCCCGGCTTTGAGGGGCTGGACCTGACCGTGCAGGAGGGCTTCCCCTATTTCCTGGCGGTGAACCGGGATGCCAACACCGTGACCGTTTACACCGCCGACGAGAACGGCCAGTACACCAAGCCCTACATGGCCATGGTGTGCAGCGGCGGCACCGACACCCCCACCGGCTACTGGAACACTCCGGTGAATTACGACTGGCGGCTGCTCGCCGGTCCCTGCTACGGCCAGTACGCCACCCGCATCAACGGGCCCTATCTGTTCCACTCGGTGCCCTACTACACCCAGCACAAGGACGATCTGGAATACGACGAGTTCAATAAGCTGGGAACCACCGCGTCGCTGGGATGCATCCGGCTGGCGGTGGTGGACGTGCGCTGGATCTACACAAACTGCCCCATCGGCACCCCGGTGGCCATTTATGACGACGCGGCCAACCCCGGCCCCATGGGCAAGCCGGACACCCTGACCACCGACCCCAAGGATGAAACCCTGCGGGGCTGGGACCCCACCGACCCGGACCCGGCCAACCCCTGGAGCGACGAATATCTGGACGGCACCGCCATCCGCAGCGCCGCCGCGCAAAGCGACTGGGAGGCTTTCAAGGCCAGCGAGGCCTTCACCCAGAACCTGACCCCCACCGACCTGCAGGGCTGGAGCCACGACAGCGCCATCGTGGGCACCCGGGGCTGATTTCTTTTCAACCGAATACAACACAACAAAACCCGCTGAGGCTTCGCCCAAATGGACGGAACCCCAGCGGGTTTTCTTTTGTTTTTATGGTGTTACCAGTCCCAGCGGAACCCGGCGGCCTGCAGATCACCGCGCATGGCGTAATACTCCTGCTCAAAGGTCACATACTCCCCGGCGGCCAGCGCATCCAGCTGACGCTCACAGGCGCAGGCGGCATGTGCCAGCGCACGCGCCGCGTTGGCAGGGCAGCCCTCATGGCTGCAGGCCATCAGGTACTGCATCGCGTTGGGCAGATACTGCACCGCGAAATCCGCCGCCTGGGTCGGGTCGGCATCCTCCGTCTCCAGCATCGCCAGCAGGGCGGCGCAGCCGGTCTGCAGCCGCTCGAACTGCCAGGCCAGCATGGGCGGCCGGGAAAAGGTTTCGGTCATACCGCCCATGGCACGGACGGCACCCCGCAGGCTGCCCAGCACCCGCTGGTCCACCCGCAAACTCTGGGGCAGGGTGGGCGCGGGAGGTACCGGCCGGGCAGCGTTCTCCGCTTCGTCCAGCCCCAGCACCGGCAGCGCGCCCGCAGGCAGCAGAGCGTTCACCACCAGCAGCATGGCACCCACCAGCAGCGGCACCGAAAGAACCGCCAGCGTGAATTTCAGCCAGGCCCAGGGAGCGGGCAGAAGAATACACACAGCGGCCAGCACAAAGCAGGCGGCAGCCGCCATCCAGAAACGTTTTTTCACAGGGCAAAGCCCCCTTTCCCATCAATCATCCCATCTGCCCGCAGGCAAGTCCGAGAACCGTTTTCTATTATAACACAAAAACACCCACCTCCAAAGAGGTGGGCGAAAATGCTCTGCAAGTTTTACAAAAAGTTTTCAGGCAACGCCGCACAATTCACGGTGAAGCCCTCAGGCGGCGTATCACGCCAAAATTTTCTGTGATATTTTCCAAAAATGCTCGCCAAGCCACCAAGGCTTGTCTGCGCTTTTTTGTTCATCTCACAAAAAATTTTCCGGCGCGCTCCACCACCTGAAATTATGCGGTGTTGCCGCTTACTTAACCTCAGGCAGGCTGGCAGCAGCGGAGCTCTGGCCAACGCGGCGGGTCATCTCGTCCGGAGCTTCGGGACGGAACTTCACGTCGGGGTACTCCTCGTCCATCACGCGGGCAGCGGTCTCCAGAATGATATCGCCGCCGCGGCCGCTCATCACGCGGCCCATCATCTGCACGTGGTGGATGTCGTAGAACTGAGCGTACAGGCCCATGGTGTGGCCCAGGTATACGCCGATGCTCTCGTACACCTTGATGGCGCGCTCGTCGTTCTCAGCCATCAGGCCCTGAACCACCTTCAGGCGCTTTGCCGGGGGCTCGGTCTCGTCCAGCTCGATGCCGGCACGGGGAGCCAGCTTGTTCACGCCGTCCTGGCTGAAGTACTTCACGCCGCAGCCGATGTCGCCGCTCCACTCGTCCTCCATGGCGTCGGGCTGACCGTCCACGGGAGCAAATGCCAGCTCGTTCAGCCAGCCGCAGATGTTGCCCTCGCCGTCCACGTAGCCAACGGCCTCGCTGGTGCCCATGGCGATGCCCATGATGCCGTTCTCACCCAGGCCCATAGCGCCGGCCAGAGCGGAAACATCGCCGTCGTTGGCAACCACAACGGGGATCTCGTAGCCCAGGATGCGGCCCAGATCCTCGGCAGCGCGGGTGTAGATGTTCTTCACCTTAGCGTCGAAGTCTTCCTTGCCCACCTTCAGGAACAGGCTGGCAACCATGCACTTGTTGTCGATGTAAACACCGGCGGAGGAAACGCCGATGCCGTCCACCTTGCGGCCCTTCTCCAGGATCTTGGCAGCAGCGGTCTCCATGGCGGCCAGGATACCCAGGTAGTGGTAGTCGGGGTTGGTGTTGACCTTCGGGTACCACACAACCTCTTCGCTGTAGATGGTCTCGCCGTCGATCACGGCGCTCACCTTGCGGTCAGATCCGCCGGCGTCAAAGCCGATGCGGGCGCCGTTGGTGTGACGGCCCACGCTCTCGGTCTTCTGGAAGGCAGCGGGCTTCTGGTCGTAGGGCAGAGCCACTACCTCAAACTCACGCTCGTAAACGCCCTCCATGAAGTTCTTGTCGAACTCACGGCTGCCGCCCACGGAGTAGGCCTTCTTGATGCCCTCGGCCAGCTTGTCGTCGCCGCAGATGTACACCTTGAAGCCGCCCCAGCTCCACAGCAGGAACTTCACCAGACGGTCCACATAGTAGGCATCGGCCTCGGCCATCTCGGGGGTGTCGTAAACCTTGCACTCCCAGGTGCCGATCTGGCCGCCGCTGCGCTCCACAGCGATGCACAGGGGCTTGGTGGCGCCCATGGAGTAATGCTTAAAGAACAGGCCCAGAGGCACAAAGCCCTGGTCCAGCTCAGGCAGGTTCTTTACGGGAATCTCAACATTCAAGAATTTCATGTTCTTCCGTCCTTTCGTGTCATCACCGGCGCTTCGGCCTGTGGCCCGCAGCGCACTGTGCCGGGCTGCAGGCCTGGCCGCTTCTCTTGCTTTCATTGTAGTACATCCCTCAGCGCAGCGTCTATTGCAAAGCGGCTTTACAATTTGTACTTTCGTGTATTTTTGGGCGCTGTGGCCAAAATCACTGCCCCATGTTTACAGCTTTTGCACTATATTGGACGGAAGCAAAAACGCACCCCGGCTGCATAACCCGGCCGGGACCCGGGCAGACTAAGGCCAGAAAAGGAGGAAAAAACATGTCTGTTTTTTATAAGATCTGTATCCTGCTGCTGATCGTGGGCGGCTTGAACTGGGGCCTTGTGGGCCTGTTCCGCTTCGATCTGGTGGCCTGGCTGTTCGGCGGCTCCGCCAGTGTGCTCAGCCGCATCGTCTACGCGCTGGTGGGCGTTTCGGCTCTGGGCGCCATTCCCAGTCTGTTTATGTCGTCCGACGGCGAGCACTGACCGCCTGCAGCACAAAAAGCGCGCTTTCCCGCCATTTGGGGAAAAGCGCGCTTTTTGTTATGAGAAAAAGGAAAATTTTAATCCTCCAGGCAGACCGCCGCATCCTGCTGCTCGGTCACATAGCCGATGCGTGCCGCCTTTACGCCCGCGGCCAGCAGCTGCTGAAGGCATTCTTCGGCGCACTCTTCCGGCACCGCCGCCAGCAGACCGCCGCTGGTCTGGGGGTCGTAGAACAGATCCTCCAGCGCCTGCTCCACCTTTCCCTTCACCTGCACGCCCGCCTGGGCGTATTCCCGGTTGCGGTAGGCTCCGGCGGGAATGAAGCCCATCCGGGCCAGCTCCAGCGCCTCCGGGTGGAAGGGCACCGCATGGGCCTGAATGTGCAGGGTGCAGCCGCTGCCCTGGGCCATCTCGAAGCTGTGGCCCAGCAGGGCGAAGCCGGTCACGTCGGTGCAGCTGTGTACCGGGTACTCCACCAGCACATCCCGGGCGGCCTTGTTCAGGGTGGCCATCTGCCGGTAGATGCGCTCCAGCACTGGCGCTTCCACCAGCTCCGCCTTGGCGGCGGTGGTGATAACCCCCACGCCCAGCGGCTTTGTGAGCAGCAGCACGTCGCCAGGTTTGGCCCCGCTGTTGGTGAGGACCTTATCCGGGTGGACAAAGCCCGCCACCGCCAGCCCGTAGATGGGCTCGGCCCCGTGGATGGTATGCCCGCCGGTGATGATGGCCCCCGCCTCGTAGGCCTTGGCGTAGCCGCCCCGTAGAATTTCGTGCACCGTGTGCTTGTCCATGGATTCGGGCAGGCACATGATGTTCAGCGCGGTGCGGGGCTCGCCGCCCATGGCGTATACATCGCTCAGGGCGTTGGCCGCCGCGATCTGACCGAAGAGATAGGGGTCGTCCACGATGGGCGGGAAAAAATCGGTGGTCTGCACCAGCGCCACCTCGTCGGTGATTACATACACGCTGGCGTCGTCGCTCTTGTCGTAGCCCACGATGAGCCGGGGGTCGTAGTGGGTCTCGAAGCCCTCCAGCATGCGGGCCAGCGTGCCCGCGCCCACCTTGGCCCCGCAGCCCGCGCAGCTGGCCAGCTTTGTAAGCTTTACCTCGGTTTCCATCAACAGCGCCTCCTTCAGCTGCCTTCCGCCCGGTAGACCGGGCGGTATCCCTCACCGGTCACCTCCACCACCTGCTCCACCTCGGCGGGGTATTCCCCGCCGGGGCAGGGGTCGCTGCCCCCGTATTCCGCGCAGGTGCCGCAGCTGCTGCTCAGCGCCCGGGGCACCGGCATCACCTTCACCGGAATGCCCGCTTGCTGGCACAGCTTTTTGAAGCGGATGGCTCCGAAATGGGAGTAAAAGGTTGCAATGTAGCTCATGCCCGGGTCAGGGTCAGCGTATATTCGCCGCCCGTTTCCTCCACCTGGACCGTGTAGCCCTGGTGCTGGGCGTAACGGGTCACGTTTTCCTTGCTGGCCAGATTGTCCACCAGCACCTGATATTTTGCCTGCTTGTCCATCATGACCTTGCGGGTCATGACCACCGGCTCCGGGCAGGAAAGCCCTCTTGCATCCACGATAACCATAGTTGTTTTCCTCCTTATGCGTTCTTGCGGAAGGTGTTCACGCAGGCGATGACCGCCACCACCGCGATACCGATGATCACAGCCACCTGACCGGCAGGGGTGCTGCCGGTGCCGCTGGAGGCCAGACCGAAGTTGTGGGCAAAGGCAGCGCCCGCGATGAGGCCCAGAACGGCCACCGCGCTGTCGGAATTGCCCTCACCCGCCAGCACCAGCTGACGCAGGGGGCAGCCGCCCAGCAGCACGCAGCCGAAGCCCGCCAGCAGCATGCCCAGGAAGTTCCACACACCGTCGGTATGAGCCACAGGCTGACCCTCAAAGCCCAGGGTGAAGTAGGCCTGACCGGTGACCGCACTCAGAATCAGGTTGCAGACCAGGGCGCTGGCAAAGATGGCCACAAAGCCCAGCAGCAGCTTGCTCTCCCGGAAGAGGGCCATGTCACGGATGCCGCCCACCATGCACAGGCGGGTGCGCTGGGCCAGAGCGCCCACCACAAGACCGGCGATCAGGCTGATCAGGATGGGAGCATGCAGCGCGCCCGGTCCTGCGCCCGCCTCGGAGAAGAAGATGAAGGCGGGAGCCGCCACCAGCAGCACCAGCATGACCACCTGCACCGCCGGGAAGGCCGCGCCCTCCAGCACCGGCTGCTTAAAGGTCCGGCCCAGGGAGTAGCCACGGTTCAGGAACACAACGCCCACCAGGATGCCCGCCACGAAACCGGCCAGACCCAGCAGCGCGTTCAGATCGCCGCCCGCCAGACGCAGGATCATGCGGAAGGGGCAGCCCAGGAACATCAGACAGCCGATCATCACAAAGAAGCCCAGCACGAAGCGGGTCAGCGGAGCGCTGCCGCCCCGGGCGGAGAATTCCTTTTTGGCCAGCGCCATGGCAAAGCTGCCCAGCACCAGGCCGATGATCTCGGGCCGGATGTACTGCACCGCGCCCGCCCGATGCAGGCCCAGCGCGCCCGCGGTGTCACGCAGGAAACAGGCGATGCAGAAGCCCATGTTCACCGGGTTGCCGAAGAATACCAGCGCCGCCGCAATGACGCCGATGATCAGACCCGCGATCACAATCGTGATCTTTTCTTTTTTCAAGTCCATACCAAACGATCCCTCACTTTTTTATTTTTGGCAACACCGCACAATTCACGCCTGACGGCTCAGGCGGCGTATCACGCCAAAATTTTCCGTGCTATTTTCCAAAAATGCTCACCAAGCCACCAAGGATTGCCTGCGCTTTTTGGTTCATATCACAAAAAATTTTCCGGCGCGCTCCACCACCCGGAATTATGCGGTACCGCCTTTTGGGGTTCTCCTGTTTCCAATTATAGATAGTATTACTTTCGTTTTCCAATAGAATCTATTAATCTATCAAATAGATTTATCTGCTTTTCCAATAAAACAATTGTAGACTGCCCTCACCTGTGATATGCTGAAAGCAAACCACAGATCGAATGAAAGAGAGGATGCGACCATGCCGCGCATTTATCTGGACAATGCCGCCACCAGCTTTCCCAAGCCGCCTCAGGTGGCCCGGGCGGTGTTCGAGTTTATGACCCAGGGGGGCTGCAACATCAACCGGGGCGGCTACCAGACCGCCTACGACACCGAGGAGCAGGTGTTCGACACCCGCCAGCTGCTGTGCGACTTGTTCGACGGACCGGACTGCAAAAACGTGATCTTCACCAAAAACGTGACCGAGAGCCTGAACCTGCTCATCAAGGGCTTTCTGCACCCGGGAGACCATGTGCTGGTCTCGGCTATGGAGCACAACGCGGTGATGCGCCCGCTGGTGCAGATGACCGCCCACGGGGTGGAGTTTTCCCGCATTCCCTGCCGTGCGGACGGCTCGCTGTGCATCGAGCAGATGGAGGACTTGATTCGCCCCAACACCCGGGCGGTGATCCTGACCCACGCCAGCAACGTGTGCGGCACCGTGATGCCGATCCGGCAGGTGGGCGAGATCTGCCGCCGCCGGGGCCTGCGCTTTTTCGTGGATGCCGCCCAGACCGCCGGAGTGCTGCCCCTCTCCATGACCGAGGACTTCATCGACGCGGTGGCGTTCACCGGCCACAAGGGGCTGCTGGGGCCCCAGGGCACCGGCGGGCTGGTGCTGGCCGAGGGGCTGGAACAGGAGCTGGACCCGCTGCTCAGCGGCGGCACCGGCAGCCTGAGCCACACCGAGGAGCTCCCCGCCTTTCTGCCGGACCGGTTCGAGCCGGGCACCCTGAATCTGCCGGGCATTCTGGGCCTGCGGCAGGGGCTGCTGTGGCTGAGTGAGCAGCCGGAGGGTGCGGTGCCGGCACACGAGCTGGCCCTCACCGGCCGGTTTCTGCAGGGGCTTGCCCCGCTGGAGACCGCAGGCCTTGTGCGGCTGGCGGGCAAGCGGAATCTGGAGGGCCGCACCGGCGTGGTGGCACTCCAGACGCCGGGCCGGGAGATGGCCCAGGTGGCCTACCGGCTGGACAGCGAGTTCGGCATCCAGACCCGGGTGGGGCTGCACTGTGCCCCCTCGGCCCACAAGAGCCTGGGCACCTGGCCGGAGGGCGCCATCCGGTTTTCCTTCGGGGCCTTCAATACCGAGGCGGACGTGGACGCGGCCCTGGCCGCGCTGGAGGTGATCCTGCATGGAGCTTAAGCAGCTGCGCTCCTTCGCGGCGGTGGTGCGCTACGGCAGCTTCACCCGGGCGGCGGAGAACACCTATCTTTCCCAGCCCACCATCAGCACCCACATCCGAGCGCTGGAGGAGGAGCTGAACACCCAGCTCCTTCTGCGGGACACCAAAAATTTACAGGTCACGCCCCGGGGTCAGGAGCTGTACGAATGCGCCTGCCGGATGCTGGAATTGCAGGATAATCTGTTGCAGCGCTGGCGGCAGAGCGACCAGCACATCATCCAGCTGGGGGCCTCCACCATCCCCTCGGCCTACATCCTGCCGGAGGTGCTGCCCCTCTACGGCAAACAGAACCCGGGCAGCTACTTCGTGGTGCACCAGAGCGACAGCCGCCAGGTGATCGAGGGGGTGGCGGGCGGCTTATTCGACGTGGGCATGAGCGGCATGCCCTGTCAGGACGAGGCCATCCGCTGTGAGCCCTTTTTCCGGGACCGGATGGTGCTCATCACCCCGGTGAGCCGCCGCTTTCTGGCCCTGCAGAGCCAGGGCGAGCAGGCGCTGCCCGAGCTGCTGCGCGAGCCTATCATCCTGCGGGAAACAGGCAGCGGCAGCCAGAAAAGCGCCGACCGGTTTCTGGCCCAGATGGGCCTGCGGGAAAACGAGCTGCGGGTCACCGCCCGGGTGAACGACCAGGAATCCATCAAGAATCTGGTATCCGGCGGGCTGGGGGTGTCCATCGTGTCGGAAAAGGCGGTGCGGGATTTCGTGGCGGAAAAACGGCTGCTGGCCTTTCCTCTGCCGTCCGGCAGCGCTGAGCGAAATCTTTATCTGCTGCTGCCGCGCCACGCCAGTGCCGACAGCCTGCGCTTTTGCAGCTTTGTGCGGGAGTTCTACCGCGCCCCGCAGTCTCTGGAATGACACAGAAAAAAGCCGCCCGCCGTGTGCTTTGGCTGCACACAGCGGGCGGTTTTTGTTTTTCAAGCTGTCCGGCTCAATCGCTGAACAGGCGTTTTTTGTTGTGCATGTAAACGCTGGTGACCAGACCCACACACAGATACATCATCAGCACGCTGCTGCCGCCCGCCGAGAAGAAGGGCAGCGTAACGCCGATCACCGGCAGCAGCATGGTGTTCATGCCCAGGTTGATGATGATCTGCCAGGCCATGGTGGCGAACACGCCCACGCAGATGTAGGTGCCGATGTGGTCCTCGCTGCGCAGGCCGGTGGTGAGGGTGCGGATGGCGATGCCGAACAGCAGCGCCAGCACCACGATACAGCCCACAAAACCCACACACTGGGCCAGGTAACTGAAGATGAAGTCATCCTGGGCGTTGATCACATAGGCGTGGCCATCGTGGAAAAAGCCGTTGCCGAAGATCTGACCCGAGCCGATGGAGACACGGCCGCCCTTCTGCTGCTGCATGATGTCCCGGTACTTGGGGTCGTCCGGGTAGAACCACAACGCCATGATCCGGTCCACCTGATAGCCCTTGAGCTTATCCGGGAAGAAGTTCAGCACTGCCGCCAGACCCGCCGAGCCCAGCGCAATGGCGCTGAGGATATATTTCCAGGAAAGGCCCGCCGCGAACAGCATCATACAGCCGATGGTGGCGAACACGATGCCGGTGCCGTCGTCGCCCTGGATGTGGATGATGCCCACCGGCACCAGAATGTGCAAAAGCAGCTTGGCCAGCACCTTGAGCTCGTTGATGCGCTCGCGCACATTGTCCAGATGCATGGCGAAGGTGAGGATGAAGCTGATCTTGGCCAGCTCGGTGGGCTGCAGACTCAGCGGCCCCAGAATCAGCCAGCTCTGGTTATCGGTGCCGCTGGGCGTATAGCCCAGCGTGACCGGCCCGATGGTAAGCCCGGTCAGGGTGAGCAGCACCAGGCCCCAGGTGATGGACACATGCACCGGCCAGATCTTGACCAGGCCCCGGTAATCGACGCAGGAGAGCAGCACCGCGCAGCCCAGCCCCAACAGGCTGGCCACCGCCTGGATCAGCACATCCCGGTATTTGCCCAGGCCGGTAATGGCCCCGGTGAAGGAATCCACGGCAAAGCCGCCGTTGTCCATACCGATGCTGATGAGGGTGACCACACTGAGAGCAGAGCAGCACACGCACATCAGAAGATAAAACCAGTCGGTGGCTTTTACATATTGACGGATGATCTTGAACATTCCACGGCTCCTTTTGTGTTTGCCTCACCGCCCGCGGCCCTTTGCAGCCGGGGCAGGGGGTTGCCTTTTATTATAGCCCAGTTGAAGGCGGCTGACAATCATTTCCCCGCCGCTTTGTGTTGAACTTTCGGGGGCAATTGAGTATACTTATTACAAGGCAGCACTGCACAATTCACGCCTGCCGGCTCAGGCGGCGTATCACGCCAAAATTTCTCGTGATATTTTCCAAAAATGCTCGCCAATCCACCAAGGATTGGCTGCGCTTTTTGGTTCATATCGCAAAAAATTTTCCGGCGTGCTCCACCACCTGGAATTATGCGGTGTTGCCATAAGTATGCGTGTTTCTTGTGTTTCTTTTATGAAAACGAGGCTGCATCCCGTTTTATTTCACGGCCGGGGCCTTCTTTTTTGCCGCGGCCGGCATCCCATCGTTTAAGGAGCATCTGTTTCATGGCCATTTTCAATACCGCCAGCCGCGCCGAGACCGTGGCTCTGGGCGAGCGGCTGGCCGGCCGCCTTGCCCCCGGCAGTCTGGTGTGCTTCACCGGCGGGCTGGGCGCGGGCAAGACCGCCTTCACCGAGGGGCTTGCCAAAGGCCTTGGCTGCACCGACCCGGTGAGCAGCCCCACCTTTGCCATCGTGAACTACTACCGGGGTCCCCGGCCGCTGGCCCATTTCGATCTGTACCGCATCTCCACCGAGGAGGACCTGAACGCCGCCGGCTTCTATGATTATCTGGACCAGGGCGCGGTGGTGGCCGCCGAGTGGAGCGAGAACTTCGCCGCACTGCTGGCGCTGGAGCACCCGGTGACGGTGGACATCCAGGTCACCGGCCCCGAGAGCCGCTGCATTACCATCGAGGGGGTGAGCTTGTGATCACCTTTGGTATGGATACCGCGGGCCGCACCGTGAGCGTGGCCCTGATGCGGAACGAGCAGCTTTTGTACGAGTGCTACCAGGACGCGGGCCTCACCCACAGCGAGACCCTGATGCCGCTGGTGGATCAGGCCTTCCAGGCCACCGGCCTGACCCCCGCGGATGTGAACCTGTGGGGCGTGTGTGCCGGGCCGGGCAGCTTCACCGGCCTGCGCATCGGCCTTGCAGCGGTGAAGGGTCTAGCCTTCTGCACCGGCGCGCTGTGTGCGCCGGTCTCCACCCTGGAGGCGCTCGCCCACAGCTTTGTGGGCGAGGGCACCGTGGTCAGCGCGCTGGACGCCCGCCGCGGTCAGGTGTACTGGGCAGCCTTTGATCTGGCACCCGGGCACACCCGCCTGGTGCCGGACACTGCCGCCGGGCTGGAGGATATGTCTGAATTTTTGCAAAATTGCAAAAAACCGGTGTTTTTTGTTGGTGACGGGGCTGCACTGTGCTATAATAGGTACGGCTCTTTGCCGGGGGTTCTGCCCTGCCCGCCCGCCCTGCAGCGGCCCCGGGCAAGCGCGGTCTGCCTCGCGGCAATGGAAATGAATCAAAAGGGCCTCTGCGTACCCCCTGCCCGGCTGCTGCCCAGCTATCTGCGGCTGAGCCAGGCGGAACGGGAACGCCAGGCCCGTATCAAAGGAGAATCGATGCAATGAGCAAACCCGTTGCCCTTGCCGCCGACCATGGCGGCTACGAACTGAAGGAAGCCATCCGCAAGCATCTGGACGAGATCGGCGTTGCCTACAAGGACTTTGGCAGCTACACCGGCGAGGCCTGCGATTACCCGGACATGGCCGAAGCCGCCTGCCAGGCCGTGGTGGCCGGTGAATGCGACAAGGCGCTGCTGTTCTGCGGCACCGGTGTGGGCATCAGCATGAGCGCCAACAAGGTCCGCGGCATCCGCGCCTGCTGCTGCAGCGACGCCTTCAGCGCGGAATACACCCGCCGCCACAACGACGCCAACGCCCTGTGCATGGGCGGCCGCGTGGTGGGCCCCGGCCTGGGCGTGTATCTGGTGGACCTGTTCCTGAACACTCCCTTCGAGGGTGGCCGGCATCAGCGCCGCATCGACAAGGTGATGGCTCTGGAAGAGAAATAATTGCGTTTTAAGGAAGTTTTCATACACAACTCACAACATAAGGAGCGGTTAATTATGAGTAAGAATCCCATGATCCTGGACCATCCCCTGGTACAGCACAAGGTAAGCCACCTGCGCGACAAGTACACCGGCACCAAGGAGTTCAAGGAGCTGGTCAGCGAGCTGGCCATGCTGCTGTGCTACGAGGCCACCCGTGACCTGCCCACCGAAGAGGTGGAGATCGAGACCCCTGTGGCCATCGCCAAAACCCGCGTGCTGAGCGGCCGCAAGCTGGCTCTGGTGCCCATCCTGCGCGCCGGCCTGGGCATGGTGGACGGCATGCTGACCCTGCTGCCCGCTGCCAAGGTTGGTCACATCGGCCTGTACCGCAACGAGGAGACTCTGGAGCCTGTGGAATACTACTGCAAGCTGCCCAGCGACATTGCCGAGCGTGATGTAATGGTTCTGGACCCCATGCTGGCCACCGGCGGCAGCGCTGTGGATGCCATCACCCAGATCAAGAAGCGCGGCGCCAAGAGCATCAAGTTCCTGGCCATCATCGCCGCTCCCGAAGGCCTGGAGCGCCTGCACAGCGTCCATCCCGATGTGGACATCTACGTGGCCGCTCTGGATGAGAAGCTGAACGAGAACGGCTACATCATCCCCGGTCTGGGCGATGCCGGTGACCGCATCTTCGGCACCAAGTAAGCTCCCCTTATAAAGTCAAAACGGAAACGAGGTGTGCCTTGTGAAACAATTCATTCGTTCGCTGCTGCTCAGCCTTCTGCTGACCGGCGCGATCGGCGCGGCCTTCTGGGTGTTCCATCAGGGCACATTTTTTGGTCCGGCGGTGAACCGGATCACCATGACCTGCCTGATCCTGCTGCTGGCGGCGGTGTGGTACCTGTTCTTCTCGAACCTGTGGTTCCACCACATGCAGCGCAAGCAGCGGGTGCTGGACGCACTGCCCCAGCCGCCTCAGGCGGAGCCGGAGCCCGCTGAACCGGAAAGCAAGCCCGAGGCGGCCGCCGAGAGTGAGCCGGAGCCGGAGGCAGTGCCCGAACCGGAACCGGTTTCGGAGCCTGAGCCCGCCAACGGGCCGGAAGCCACGGTGTTCATTCCGCCGCAGCCCGAAGAGGCCCCGCAGCCCGAGGAACCGGCAAAGCCGGAGGCCAAACAGCCCGCGGAGCAGTGGACCGCCGCGCCGGAAAGCACTCAGCGCCCGGCCGCAAAGCCCGCCCGCACCGCTTCCGCCCGAAGCCGGGCCAAAACCGCGGAGGAAAAGGCCGCGGAAAAGGCCCGCAAGCTGCAGGAAGCCGCCCAGGAAAAGCAGGCCAGCCGGGCCCGCCGCCTGGACGAGGACGCCGCCCGCCAGCAGAAAAAGCTGGAGGAGCTGCGCGCCGCAGCCGCCCGCAAAAAAGCGGCCGGCACCAAAAAGCGGATGGACTGGAAAAACAGCGATCCCCAGAACAGCGAGCAATAAAAAGCAAAAAGTTCCGTGTGCAGCGCACACGGAACTTTTTTGTTGCTTTTGTTGGATGGATGGTCACACCGGGCCGCTGGTCTCCCACTCGCTGGAAAACAGCATACCCAGCACCACGGCCAGCACCAGGCAGGCCAGCCAGATGGCCCCGGTGCCCAGCGGCTCGCAGACCAGTGCGCTGATTCCCGCGCCCACCACAAAGGCCAGAATGACCCCGTAGTAGTTGCACATGTGGGCCAGCAGGGTCCTGTCGCCGGTGCGGCGGTACTGCACCAGCAGCTCGGTGCCGCTGCGCAGATTACCGGTGCACATGGTGGTGGCGTAGGCCCTGCCGTGCACCTTGCGGAAGGACTCCACCTGCAGCGAGCACACAAAGGACACGCACACGTTGGCCAGATCGTTCCAGCCCTCGGCCGCGGGCAGAAAGCCCACCGCCGCCAGCACTGCCAGCTCGATCAGCAGCACCCACTGCCGCCAGTGGAGCCGTCCGCCGGGGCTTGCTTTGCCCCGCGCCCTGATCCATTCCGCCAGCAGCACGCCCGCCACAAAGGCCAGGATGGGCAGCAGGTAGTGCCCCGCACCGGCCCAGTCGCCCCGGGCCACGTCCACCCCAAGCATCACGATATTGCCCGTCTGGGCGTTGGCAAACACATGCCCCCGCCCCAGATAGGTATATGCATCCAGAAAACCGCCTGCCAGCGCCAGCAGAAGGCCCACACGAAGCGCCTCACTGCTCTGCACCACGGCCTGCTGTTTGTTCTTCACCGCATCTTCCCTCCCGCTCATGGTTCTTCGCCCCTCATTATAGTGCGTTGGCACGAAAAATGCAACTTGTCCAAAAAAGCCGCCGGGCATTTGTGGGTTCTGCCAAGGAGCATCCGGTCATTCCCCGGTACGCAGCAGCGGCTTTTGGGTGTAGCTGCCGCCCATGGGACCGGGCGTGCGGCGGCACAGCGCCGCCAGATCCGCCCCCGCCGCATGGGCGCGGGCCATGGCGCGGGCCGCGTCGCTTTTCTTCTCCAGCGCGGCCAGAGAGGTATCCGCCGGAAGGAGCGCCCCCTTCAAAAGGGCAAGGCCCGCCCGGTTGGCCGCCAGCACATGCAGGTAGGGCGGGGTCTGGGGCAGGTCCGGGCCGTAGCCCAGCGCCGCGCACAGCGCATAGCGGCGCAGCCGGGCGTGGGCATAACGCTTGGTCTTCATGGCGGTGTACAGGCCCTCCAGGTCCGGCGCGGTACGCGCTGCTGCCGCCAGCCGGTGCTCCAGACCCTCGGCGGTGCCCCGGGTGGCGCTCAGCTGCTCGGGACCCATGGCCCGCAGACGGCTGAGCACCGCGATGGAAAAGGCCCGGCCGTCCAGATCCTCCCCTTCGGCCGCGGCGGCCTTATAGCGCTCCAGCGCCGGGGCGGGCACATAGGGGGCCAGCGCCTCCACGCCCTGCTGCCGCCACAGGCTTCGCAGAAAGCTGGCGCTGGCAAAGCCGCCCTCGCCGGGGGTCTGCTGGCCGTGCTGGGCCCCGGTGCGCTGCACCGGCACCGGTACAAGGCGGCTGCCCTGCCGCAGAATGGCCTTGCAGTATTCCACCCCCAGATTGTTGTTGGGAGCCGCCAGAATCTCCCCGGCCCGGGGATGCAGCGCCCCGGCCGCCTGCGCACGGGCGGCGGCAAAGGGCAGCCCCTGCCCGGACAGCTGCCGCACCAGCCCGTCGAATTCCGAGCTGCACAGCACCCGGGCGGTTTCCTGCAGGTCCTGCGCATCCGGCGTTTCCGCCCCGAAGACCAGGCTGTCCAGCCCGGGCAGGGCGCTGAGCGCAGCCACCCCCGCAGCGGCAAAGCCCTCGGCGCTCTGCACCGCACAGGGGTTGGGAAGGCCGATCACCAGGTCGGCCCCGGCATCCAGCGCGGCGGCCGCCCGCACCGCCGGGGGCAGCAGTGCCGCCGCGCCCCGCTGGGTCAGATCCTCGCTCATACAAACCGCAATTGCCTCGGCTCCCAGCTCCCGCGCCCGGCGCAGCTGCCAGGCATGACCCGCGTGAAAGGGGTCGTATTCTGTGATAATGCCCGCCAAACGCATGTTTTTACCGCCTTTCTCCAGCTTATTGCCGGAAAACCGGCCTGCTTCTTGAAAACGAATTGGTTCCATTATATAATAAAAAAAGCAAAATGTAAAAACCCGGCTCGGTCAAAGGTCTTCTTTTTCCTGGGCGCGGGTTTTTGCGCCGATTTTTTGATTTTACATGATTGCAGGAGGAAACTAACACATGAAGATTCTGGTTATCAACTGCGGTTCTTCTTCTCTGAAGTACCAGCTCATCGACATGGACAATGAGAACGTGCTGTGCAAGGGCCTGTGCGAGCGCATCGGCATCGAGGGCAGCAAGATCACCCATAAGGCCAACGGCGGCGCCTGGACCGAAGAGGTTCCCTTCCCCACCCACACCGAGGCTTTCTCCAAGGTCGTTGAGATGATGACCACCGGCGAGGGCGCTGTTGTGAAGGATAAGAGCGAGATCGGCGCCATCGGCCACCGCGTTGTGCAGGGTGCTGAGTTCTTCACCAAGAGCGAGATCGTGACCGATGCCATCATCGACAAGATCGAGGAGATCGCTCCCCTGGCTCCCGTTCACAACATGGCTCATGTGCAGGGCCTGCGCAGCGCCAAGGCTGTGTTTGGTGCTGAGACTCCCAACGTGGTTGTATTCGACACCACCTTCCATCAGACCATGCCTCCCAAGGCTTACATCTACGGCGTGCCCTACGAGATGTACGAGAAGTACTCCATCCGCCGCTACGGCGCTCACGGCACCAGCCACCGCTATGTGAGCATGGCCGCTGCCAAGTTCCTGGGCAAGGACCCCAGCGAGCTGAAGATGATCACCTGCCACCTGGGCAACGGTTCCTCCATCACCGCTGTGGACGGCGGCAAGTGCGTGGATACCAGCATGGGCCTGACCCCGCTGGCCGGCGTGCTGATGGGCACCCGCTGCGGCGACGTTGATCCCAGCGTTGTGACCTACATGGAGCAGAAGCTGGGCATCCATGGTCAGGAGATGGCCGACTACCTGAACAAGAACAGCGGCCTGCTGGGCATTTCCGGCGTTTCCAGCGACAAGCGTGACATTGAGACTGCCGCTCAGTCCGGCAACAAGCGCGCCCGCCTGGCCGAGGAGATGCTGAACTACCAGATCAAGAAGTACATCGGCGCTTACACCGCTGCCATGGGCGGTCTGGACTGCGTGGTCTTCACCGGCGGCATCGGCGAGAACGACGCCCCCCTGCGCAAAGAGGTTTGCGAGAACATGGAGTTCTTCGGCATCAAGCTGGATGAGGAGAAGAACAAGCAGCGCGGCGCCGACATCATCGACCTGTCCGCTGAGGACAGCCGCGTGAAGATCCTGATGGTCTGCACCAACGAGGAGCTGATGATCGCTCGCGATACTCTGGCTCTGGTGAACGGCTGATCCATCCTGCTGAAGCAAGCATAACAAAAGCCGCCCGGTTTTCCTTTTGGAAAGCCGGGCGGCTTTTTGTTTCGATTGATTTTAAAGCACGGATGAATGCGCGGCGGCTCAGAACCGGGCCTCGCCGTCGTGGGCCAGCAGGCTCACGCTCTCCACACCGGGCACCGCGGCGCAGGCCTGCACCAGCTGGGCCTCCTTACCGGTGCGCAGCTCCAGAATCAGGTCCACGCCCTGAGCGGTCAGGTTGCGGCTCTTCACCCGAACTCCCTTGGCATACTGGCGAACCACCGCCTCCAGCGCCTTTTCCACCGCCGGGTCGCTGCCGTTCACCACCAGCAGGAAAGGCGCCTTGCCCGCGGGCACCAGATCCAGCAGGAAGACCAGCACGGTGACCACCAGGCTGGCGATGATGGCAATGGAATATAGCCGCGCGCCGCACACGATGCCGATGCTGATGCTCCAGAACAGGAACACCAGGTCCATGGGGTCCTTCACCGCGTTGCGGAAACGCACGATGGACAGCGCACCCACCATGCCCAGGCTGATCACGATGCTGCTCTGCATGGCCAGCACGATGGCCGCGGTGATCACCGGCATCAGGGCCAGGGCCTTGTTGAAGTCCCGGCTGTAGAAGGCGTTGCGGCTGGCCAGCCGGTACACCACATACAGGTAAACGCCCAGTAGGGTGGTGATGCCCAGCACAACCGCCAGGGCGGCGGGGGTGATATCGGTGGAAGCGAAGCCCTCCAGCACACTGTTTTTGATCACATCATTGAAGCTCATATTGC
Source organism: Allofournierella sp. (assembly GCF_017889395.1). Taxonomy (NCBI): domain Bacteria; kingdom Bacillati; phylum Bacillota; class Clostridia; order Eubacteriales; family Oscillospiraceae; genus Allofournierella; species Allofournierella sp. The sequence goes on from NZ_JAGHKE010000007.1 coordinate 29,128, forward strand.
ATTGCCCTTTCCGCCAGAGGCTCGCTCAGAACCAGCCGGCTGAGATAATATTTTGAGAATGCGGTGCGGCGCAGATGCCCCAGTTCCAGCACCTGGGCCACCGGGTCCGGGAGGAATTCGTCGTATTTGACCTCCAGCACATGCTGCCCTGCGGACAGGATGGGCGTGAGCGGCACCCGCTCGTCCAGAAAGCAGCCCACCGCCGCACCGGCGGCGATGTTCCGATCAAAGGTGATGCGCACGTTGCCCAGACGGCTTATGTAGGCGGTGCGCTCGTATTCCACGATCACCTTGGGGGCAAGGCCCCGGGTGCGCATGGCCGCCGCCAGCAGGTTCATGGGCGGCGGACTGCCCGGCCCGATGGGCGGAGGCGTGCCCTGCAGGATGGCCCGGCACTGCTCCGGCGTGATGGTGCAGCCGGTCTTGTGGGTCATGCCGTGCAGCTTTTCCTTGATCTCCAGCTTGATGAGGCCCGCGTCGCCGTTGTAGATGCGCAGCCGGTATTTGCGCCGGTCGTCCACGCCGGCCTCGTTCTCCCACAGGCAGTTGTTGTCGAAGTCGTCAAAATACAGGCTGCGGATGGCATAGCCGCCGGGCCGGTGATGGCCGTCCGGCCGGAGCAGCGGAGCAAGCCGGGCGGCGAGCACCGCCAGCTGGGCCCCGCTCACCTGGTACTTCCATTCATTCCGGTAATCCAAACTCTTCCACCCTTTCCGGCCGGTAATCCGCCATGTATTCGTCCAGATAATCCAGCCGCTTTTGCATCAGCTCATCGGTTTCCTCCAGATCCATCGTCCGATGGGCGGAAAGGCCGCTGGCGTAGGCATCCTTTTCTCCCCAGAGCGCCCAGTCACGGGCCATGGCTCCGCTTTTCACCAGATATTCGGTCTCGGTCTCCATGGCCTCGAGGATCGCGTCCCAGTCGAACAGGGTCTCGCGCAGCTCGGCCCAGCGCCGGGCCACCCGGTCCGCGGTGCCCTCCGGGTCGGTCTCATACAGCCGGTTCAGCTCCATGTCCGGGATGACGAGGGTGGTGAAGTCCAGCTCGAACATGCCCTCGTGGGTATCGCCCCACACATAGTTCAGGTCCCAGGGGATGCGGTAGAACTGCCCCTCGTCCGACCGGTACATGTAGTACATATTGTGGTAGGAATTGTCGATGGCGCAGGTAAACTGCTTGAACAGAGCCACATCGATCAGGTTATCGGTGTTGGCCGTCTGTTCCAGGTGCCCGGTATCCGTCTCGGTATCCGGCCAGAAGAAGGTCTCTGCGTAGCTGCGCAGGGGCTCCCACACGCCTTCGGTCCAGCGCTTCGGCCAGACCACCTCCAGCTTGTTCAGCCATTGCAGGCTCTGGTCCTCCTCCAGCTGGTCGTATTCCTCATCGTAGGCCATCACGCCCTGCCGGTATTTATACAGCCGGTCGCCGCCCTCCAGGTCCAGCAGCTCCCGGTCCACGGTGGTGCACAGCAGATACATACCCATGTACTCGCCGTTCAGATACAGCTCCACGAACTCACAGGACGCGCCCGCCGGGTCGAAGTCGTAGGCGGCGCTCATCTGGCCCCACAGGTCGTTGACCACCTTGTCCCGCACGCGGGTCACATCGGTGGCCAGATTCAAAAGAATCCAGTCCGCATCCGAGCCAAGGCCCAGCAGGTCCTGGGCGTCGGCGGCTCCGCTCTCGTCCATCAGGTTCAGCCGGTAGGATTTTTTGTCCGCAAAATAGCTGGCGTTGCCCCGCCAGTGCCATTCCAGACCGGTGCTCACCGCCTGCTGACGCACATTTCCCTCGGGCCAGAACACCCGGATGCTGCCGTAGTTGTTCTCCACCGGCAGGCGGCCCATGGTGCCGCCCACGATCGCCGGGTCACGGGGCGTACTTACCCGCACCTGACTGTCGATGGCGATGGCCGGCATGCCGCTGCGGTACACATACAGCTTTTTCCACTGCTTGCCGTCGCACACATACACCGCCTGCGGCGCGCCGGTCTCGATGGCCTCGGCGCCGTCCGTCTGCCAGAGCCAGTCCGGCAGATAGACCTGCCCCCACTGGGCACTGAGCGTGCCGGTCACCTCTCCGCTCAGCGGCTGCGGCAGGCAATAGGCCCCCAGCTCCCGGTTATAGGGCAGCTCCACCCCGTTCCAGTACAGCGCGCATTCCTCGGCGCTCAGGGCGGTGGTGGCGGTCAGCTGCTCGATTTTGTCCCGGTCCGCCAGAGAAACGCCGAACAGCAGCCGGGACTGCTGCAGGCCGCTGAACGCCAAAAACCCGGCCAGGGCGCAAAGGCAGCCGATGACCAGGACCAATTTGACTGTTTTCTTCAAGAAATTGCCCCATTTCCCTAAGGCCGCACCGCTTGAACAATACGCCGTAAATCGCGCGGAGCCGCCGTAAAATTGTGTCGCAGTTTCGTTTTATTTTACCACGCTGCCGGGTGGGCTGTAAAGGCTGGTCCAGCTTCTGCCAGACATAAAAAAGCCGGCCGGTGCATAGCTGGGTGTACGTAAGACAGCATTGCGCTGAGATTGACGAAGCGGCACGAAACCGCATGAAGCTGATCGTGCGGTCACTGGCAGAGCAAAACGGTGTGACCGAACAGCTGAAAGCCGAAAACCAAATGGAATGGGTGCGGCAGATGAACGCTTGCAAGGCACAGGCAGAGGAAGTTGTGAAAGCGGAATTGATTTATGATTGAGCGAGAAAGTCCGGGCAGAAAACTGTTCGGACTGTTCTCATATAGTCCAAAGTTGCGGTAGAATTGTTCACAAGTTTTATGGTATAATTTTAAGATAAACTTGAGCAACAAATCGGAATTTACCTCTATTCAAACATACAAGCTCTTGACAATAAAGCTCCTATATAGTATGATTTTGTGAACTACTATATAGGAGCTTTTGTATGAAAACAAATGGCGGATTTCTTGTCACCAAAATAAAACAACTTAGTGACCGGATTTTTGAGAAGATTCTCAGCGAAAAGAATATTGATGCGTTCAATGGAGCCCAGGGGCGCATTCTTTATGTGCTGTGGCAGGAGGATGGAATCTCGATCAGGTCACTCTCGGTCAGATGCGGATTAGCGATAACATCTCTTACGACGATGCTGGAAAGAATGGAACATCAAGGACTGATAAGCCGTGTTCAGTCTGAAACGGACAAAAGGAAAACACTCCTGTTTCTGACTGAGAAAGCACATGCCTTAAAGGGCGAGTACGATTCTGTATCTGATGAGATGGGCAGCATTTACTACAAGGGTTTTTCAGAGGAAGAAATTACCCGGTTTGAGGAATGCCTCGACCGCATCAGAAAGAATCTTGAGGAGTGGCAGAAGTCATGAGTATTTGTATCAAAGATCAGATTCAGAACATGAATCTCGTCATCGGCTGCACAGTGGGGTGTGCATATTGCTATGCCCGCAACAATGTGAAGCGCTGGCATATGATTGATGACTTCACTGACCCTGAATTCTTTCCGGGTAAGCTCAGGATGATGGAAAAGAAACGTCCGCAGAACTTTCTTCTTACCGGCATGAGCGATCTGTCCGGATGGAAGCCGGAATGGAGAGACGAGGTATTTGCAAAGATCCGTGAAAATCCACAGCATCAGTTCCTATTCCTTACCAAGCGCCCCGATCTGCTGGATTTTGATACCGATCTGGAAAACGCATGGCTTGGCGTTACGGTGACGAGGAAAGCAGAACTGTGGCGTATTGACACCCTTCGAAAAAATGTCAGAGCAAAACATTACCATGTTACCTTTGAGCCGTTATTCGACGATCCCGGTACAGTTGACCTTTCCGGAATCAACTGGATCGTTGTCGGCACTATGACCGGGGCTCAGAGCAGGAAGATTCATACGGAGCCGGAATGGGTATGGTCTCTGACGGATCAGGCACACGCACTCGGCATTCCGGTGTTTATGAAGGAAGACCTTGTCCCTATCATAGGGGATGAAAATATGATTCAGGAAATGCCGGAGGAATTCAATAAAGTATTAGAGGTACAGAGATCATGGCAGAAGTAATCGATGGAATCCTCATTCGTGAGGTGGAAACAAAGAACATCATGACCAAGTCCAGTCTGCCGGTAGGCGGTTACTCGGTCAATCCCTATGTGGGCTGTACACATGCCTGCAAGTATTGCTATGCTTCTTTTATGAAGCGCTTTACCGGACACACGGAGGAATGGGGCACTTTCCTTGATGTGAAGCATTGGCCAGAAATTAAAAATCCGAAGAAATATGCCGGACAGCGGGTGGTCGTCGGTTCTGTGACGGATGGCTACAATCCACAGGAGGAGCAATTCGGGAATACCAGAAAACTTCTGGAGCAGTTGATTGGCAGTGACGCAGATATTCTGATCTGCACAAAGTCTGATCTTGTGGTAAGGGATATTGATCTGCTGAAGAAGCTTGGACGGGTGACCGTTTCATGGTCGATCAACACACTGGATGAAAATTTCAAGAACGATATGGACTCTGCTTCGAGCATTGAACGGCGTATCGCTGCTATGAAGCAGGTATATGACGCAGGAATCCGTACAGTCTGTTTCGTATCTCCGGTATTTCCCGGCATCACGGATTTTGAAGCCATCTTTGAGCGGGTAAAGGATCAGTGTGACCTGTTCTGGCTCGAAAACCTCAATCTTCGGGGCGGCTTCAAAAAGACGATCATGGATTATATCGCTGGAAAATATCCTGATCTTGTACCGCTTTACGATGAGATCTATAACAAGCATAACCGCAGCTACTTTGAAGCGCTTGAAGTAAAAGCTGAGGAAATGGCTAAGAAGTATGATTGTCCCTTTGTGGATAATGAAATGCCTTATGGAAGAGTCCCGCAGGGACATCCGGTGATCGTGGATTATTTCTATCATGAGGAAACCCGAGGGACAGAGAATACCGGAAAAAGAAATCGCTAGCTTCAATTTTGTCGCACTGATAAAATCCCTTTAGGAATAAAGGGCGCACTTCTATACTCTCCTGTCGAGAGTATCGTGCGTCCTGGGTCGCTTCATTCCCGGTCAGCAGAAGAAAACTGCCCGACCGAGAATGTTTCGTCACGACCTTCCGTCAAGGTGGCTATACCCCCTTGCGCCGCTTATGCGGCTATCCCTTGTGGACTTGCTGGCGGCAAACGGTTTTGACAAACCGTTTGCCGCCAGCAAGTTTGAAGATTAGACATAAACAAATCCTCCGCATGGTCTAAGCCATACGGAGGATCAACTGTTTTACGGACACCCGGCGATTGCACCGGCCGGTCCCTTTTCGGTTTGGTTACTGAACCACCGCGTTGTAGACCTGCTCTACTTCCTCGGCGTTCTCACCCATCAGCTTGACGGGATGTTTGTAATCCAGATTCATCAGGCCCAAAATGCTCTTGGCATCGGCGATGACGCCCTTCAGATCCTGCACGTTCAGCTCGCACTCGCAGGAAGCTGCGGCGCTCACAATGTCCTTAACCTGTTTGAAGCTGGAAACCTTGATTTCTTTCATCATTGTCTCATGCCTCCCAAAAAATCTTTTCCATGTTTTCCGGCGGCGCGCCTTTCCCCTGCGCGCGGCATTCCGGTTTTTCCTCGGAGCCTTACCGGTGTGTGTTATAGTATGGCTGAATCAGCCGCCCCTCAAACACAACCTTGCTCCTCGCTAGGCATTATAGCACGGAATAATCCATTTGTCGCCACTTTTCAGAAGTTTCTCCCCGATGTACCAAAAGCGCTGTTCTTCTTGGTTACTTTTTGTCACTTTTGTCTTTAACATTGAGATGGGTTCACACTTCGGAAACATTTGTCCATATCCTTTTGTTTGTTAGGCAAAAACACATTGTTTTGCTGCAACAACCTTCGCCATATTTTTGTTGCATTATCGGCCATGTTCTGTTATATATAATAAGGTAACCCCTGCCCCGCTGCGGGGGCTGCAGCCCGAAAAATACATTTGAGAATTCAGAAAGGTTCGTGATTGTTTTTGGATACGCCTGGCCCTAGTATGTACCTGTTTCTTCTTCTTCTGGTCGCCGGTTCGGCCTTCTTTTCCGGCAGCGAGACCGCACTTTCCTCCTTCAACCGCATCCGTATGCGCAACCGCGCGGAAAGCGGCGATAAGGGAGCGGCCCTTGCGCTGAAAATCGCCGACGATTACGACAAGACCATCTCCACCATCCTCATCGGCAACAACATCGTAAACATGGCCAGCTCCTCGCTGGGCACCGTAGTGGCGATCGCCATTGTGGGCCAGCAGTGGGGCCCCACGATTTCCACCGTGGTAATGACCCTGCTGGTGCTGATCTTCGGCGAGATTCTGCCCAAAAGCGTGGCCAAGGAGCACGCGGAATCCATCGCCATCCGGGTCGCCGGCATCATCGACATGCTGCGCAAGCTGTTCGCCCCCCTGGTAATGTTCTTCGTGCTGCTGAAAAAGCTGGCCTTCGGCCGCAAGGCGGCGGACGATCAGCCCAGCGTGACTGAGGACGAACTGAAGACCATCATCGACACGGTGGAGGAAGAAGGCGTGCTGGACAGTCAGGAGACCGACATCATCCAATCGGTCATCGACTTCGACGATATCACCGTGCAGGAGATCCTGATTCCCCGCGTGGATATGCTGGCTGTGGACGTGAACGAGCCGGTGGATCAGGTGATTGCCACCGTGCTGGCCAACAGCTACACCCGCATCCCGGTGTATGAGAACGACATCGATCACATCATCGGTATGCTGCACACCCGGGACCTGTTCAACTGCCTGGCCCAGAACAAGCCCGTGAATGTGCGCGAGCTCTGCCGCGACATTCCCTTCGTTTACCGCACCAAGCACATCAATGACCTGCTGGCCGAGCTGCGCCGCAAAAAACAGCACATGGCTATCGTGACCGACGACTACGGCGGAACCCTGGGCCTTGTGACCATGGAAGACGTGCTGGAGGAGCTGGTGGGCGAGATCTTCGACGAGACCGACGAGGTGGAGGAGCTGCCCATCCAGAAGCTGGAGGATAACCTGTACCGGGTGGCCGGCGAGGTGAACATTGACGACCTGTTCGATGAGCTGGACCTGAAATTCAAAGGGTTTGAAAGCGATTATTCCAGCGTGGCCGGCTGGGCCCTGGAGTGCCTGGAGCACATCCCCGAGCCCGGCGAGCACTTTGTGTTCCAGAACCTGCACGTGACCGTGGAAAAGGTGGAGGACAAGCGCATTCTGAGCCTGCTGGTGCGCATCGAACCCAAGCCCGAGGAGGAATAACACCAATGAACAAGACCGTGCTGCCCGGCGGCTACACGCCCTGCCTGGGCCTTTACGACACCCAGAAGGCCATTGGCCTGATCAAGCAGATCTTCGAGGTGAAGCTCTGCGCCGCACTGCATCTGAAGCGGGTCACCGCGCCCCTGTTCGTGGACCCGGCCACCGGCCTGAACGACGACTTGAACGGCGTGGAGCGCCCGGTCAGCTTCGATGTGCCCGCCACCGGCTCCAGCGCCCAGGTGGTGCACAGCCTGGCCAAGTGGAAGCGGCTGGCCCTGCATCAGTACGGCTTCCGGGTGGGCAACGGCCTTGTGACCGACATGAACGCCATCCGCCGGGATGAGGAGATGGATAACCTGCACTCCATCTACGTGGACCAGTGGGACTGGGAAAAGGTGATCACCGCCCAGGACCGCACCCCGGAATTTTTGCAGCACACGGTGCAGAACATCGTGTACGCCATCAGCTCCACACTGGATGAGCTGAAATGGCAGTTCGCGGACCTGAACACCAGTCTGTGCCGCGAGGTCACCTTCGTGACCAGCCAGGAGCTGGAGGATCTGTACCCCGGCCTGTCGCCCAAGGAGCGGGAAAACGCCTTTGCCAAGGAGCACCGCACCATCTTCATCATGCAGATCGGCGGCAAGCTGAAGAGCGGCAAGCCCCACGACGGCCGCGCCCCCGACTACGATGACTGGACGCTGAACGGCGACCTGCTGTTCTGGCACGAGCCGCTGGAACAGGCCATCGAAATCAGCAGCATGGGCATCCGCGTGGACCCCGCCGCGCTGGACCGGCAGCTGAGCGAGGCCGGCTGCGACGAGCGCCGCGCCCTGCCCTTCCACCAGATGCTGCTGGCGGGCGAGCTGCCCCTGACCATCGGCGGCGGCATCGGCCAGAGCCGTCTGTGCATGCTGCTGCTGGGCAAGGTACACGTGGGCGAGGTACAGGTGAGCCTGTGGGACGACGAGACTCGCGCCGCCTGCCGCGCCGCCGGTGTTCCCCTGCTGTGATATTTCCCTGATGTTACAGGTTCCCGGCCTTCCGGAATGGAAGGCCGGGTCTTTTTCGGACTGTTCACAAAATTTTCGCCTTTTTGCGCTATTCTTCTCTTTGACATTTTGGAAATTGGAAAAGTGAGGCAACAGTAAGATGCTTTTGACCCTCATCGTATGCTTTTTTGCGGGGATGGGCGCAGGCCTGGGCACCGGCTTCGCCGGCATGAGCGCCGCCGCGGTGATCAGCCCCATGCTCATCACCTTCCTGCACATGGACCCCTATCTGGCGGTGGGCATCGCCCTGGCCAGCGACGTGCTCGCCAGCGCCGCCTCCGCCTACACCTACGGCAAAAACAAAAATCTGGACATCCGGGGCGGACTGGTGATGATGGCCGCGGTGCTTCTCTTCACCATGGTGGGCAGCTGGGCCGCCAGCCTGATGCCCAGCCAGACCATGGGCGGCTTTTCGCTGTTTATGACCCTGTTCCTGGGGCTGAAATTCATCGTGCTGCCGGTGACCACCACCAAGGAGAAGCGGGCCGGGCTTTCGCCGCTGGTGAGCTGCCTGCAATCGCTGGGCTGCGGCGTGGTGATCGGATTCATCTGCGGCTTCGTGGGCGCGGGCGGCGGTTTGATGATGCTGCTCATCCTCACCAGCGTGCTGGGCTACGAGCTGAAAACCGCGGTGGGCACCAGCGTGTTCATCATGACCTTCACCGCCCTCACCGGCGCGGTTTCCCACTTTGCCATCGGCGGCACACCGGACGCTCTGGTGCTGGCGCTGTGCATGCTGTTTACTCTGGTGTGGGCGCTCATTGCCGCCCGCTTCGCCAACCGGGCTGGCCCGGTGGTGCTCAACCGGGCCACCGGCGCGGTGCTCACCGTGCTGGGCGTGATCATGATCGCGGTGCATTATCTGTAATCAAAAAAGCCGCGGAGCATTCCAAAAGCGAATGCTCCGCGGCTTTTCTTATTGCTCCGGGGGAAGATCCTTTTCCGGATGGAACGAGGAAAAATAGGTGTTGTACAGATCCTGGGCGCTCTGGCCGCAGGCGGTACGGTAGGCCTGATAGCGCATGAGCAGCTCCTTGGCCTGAGGGGTGATGGTGCTGCCGCCGCCGCCCTTGCCGCCGATGGTCCGCTGGGTCATGGCGAAGCCGAATTCCCGCTCCGCCCGCTTGACCATGGAAAAGGCCTTGGTGTAGGCCATGCCCAGATGCTGGGCCGCAGCCCGCAGGCTGCCCAGCCGCTCCACCTCCAGCAGCAGCTCACAGGGACCAGCGCCGAAAAACCGCTCGCCCTCGTCGCTGCAAAAGTACACGCTGAATTTTACCTGCATGGCTGTTTCCTCCCTTTCCCTTCTCTGCCTTGATTTACTGCTTGTTCAGCCCCTTCATGGTCAGGCTGATGCGCTTTTTCTTCTGATCCACATCCAGGATCTTCACCTTGACCACGTCGCCCACCTTCACCGCCTGGCTGGGGTGCTTGATGAACTTGTCGCTCAGCTGGCTGATGTGCACCAGGCCGTCCTGATGCACGCCAATGTCCACAAACGCGCCGAAGTCGATCACGTTGCGCACGGTGCCCATCAGCTCCATGCCGGGCTTCAAGTCCTCCAGGCTCATCACGTCGCTGCGCAGCATGGGCGCGGGCAGCTCGTCGCGCATGTCCCGCCCGGGGCGCAGCAGCTCGGCGATGATATCCTTCAAAGTCGGCTCGCCCGCACCGGTCTCGGCGCAGAGGGCGGCAAAGCCGATCTCCTTTGCCTTTTTGGGCAGGGCCTGGATGGCCTCGGTGCCGATGTCTTTGTCCGCAAAGCCGCACAGGCTCAGCAGCTTTTCCGCCGCCGGGTAGCTTTCCGGGTGGACGGCGGTGCCGTCCAGCGCCTTTTTGGCTCCGGGAATGCGCAGGAAGCCCGCGCACTGCTCAAAGGCCTTGGGGCCGAGACCCTTCACCTTTTTCAGCTGGGCGCGGCTGGCGAAGGCGCCGTTCTCCTCCCGCCAGGCCACCACATTTTTGGCGGTGGAGGCGCTCTGGCCCGCCACCCGGGCCAGCAGGGGGGCGCTGGCGGTGTTCAGGTCCACGCCCACGCTGTTTACGCAGGCCTCCACCACGCCGTCCAGCGTCTCGTTCAGCCGCTTCTGGGGCATGTCGTGCTGGTACTGGCCCACGCCCACGGCCTTGGGGTCGATCTTCACCAGCTCGGCCAGAGGGTCCTGCAGCCGGCGGGCGATGCTCACCGCGCTGCGCAGGTTCACGTCGAACTGGGGGAACTCCTCAGCGGCCAGCTTGCTGGCGGAGTAGACGCTGGCTCCCGCCTCGCTGACCACCATGTACTGCACGCCGCCGCCCAGCTCCCGGATGACCTCTGCGGCGAAGATCTCGGTCTCCTTGCCGGCGGTACCGTTGCCGATGGCGATGATCTGCACATGGTGGCGGCGGATCAGGTCCTTTACCTTCGCCTTGGCCTGGTCCACCTTTTTGAACTCCGGCACCGGGTAGACCACCGCGGTGTCCAGCACCTTGCCGGTCTCGTCCACCACGGCCAGCTTGCAGCCCATGCGGTAGCCCGGGTCCATGCCCAGGGCCACCTTGCCCTTGATGGGCGGCTGCAGCAGCAGCTGGCGCAGGTTCTCGCCGAACACCTGGATGGCGCCCTCGGCGGCCTCGTCGGACAGATTGGAGCGCACCTCACGCTCCAGACTGGGGTGGATCAGCCGGGTGTAGGCATCCTCCACCGCGGCGCTTACCTGGGCCGCGCTGGGGCCGCCGCCCGCCTTCACGAACATGCGGCGGATGCCGCCCACGGCCTTTTCCGCGTCCACCTCCACGGTCACCTTCAGAAAGCCTTCCCGCTCGCCCCGGTCCAGAGCCAGCACCCGATGACCGGCGATCTTGTTCACCGCCTGGCTGAAATCATAGTACCCGGCATAGACGCTGTCCTCCTCCTTGGCGGCCTTGCTCTTCACCAGGCCGAAGGTCTGATAAAAGCGGCGCAGCTGGGCGCGCAGGGCCGCGTCGTCGCTCACCTGCTCGGCGATGATGTCCCGCGCACCGGCCAGAGCAGCTTCGGCATCCGGTACCTCGTCATTGATGTACTTCTCCGCCTCGGCGTTCACATCCAGGCCCGGCTTCTGGGCGAAGATGGCCTGGGCCAG
>NZ_JAGHKE010000118.1:0-5287 GCF_017889395.1 Allofournierella sp.
CCCAGACACTGACTTCTCTGGCTCTGGATATTCCCACTGTAAACTATGGCAGCAACACCTACGAGATTGAAAGTATCCTTCAGCAGGAATTTCAAAACGCCCTGATCAGCAACAACCTGCAGCACTGTCTGCAATCTGTCCAGCAAAAGGCTGAGGCTATCTCCGCCAAGTAGGCGTTCCCTCTATTGTTTTTCCCCATACCCCAAATTGGTGGTTTGAACGAGGAAGAATCTGAAAAAACTTCCTACTCGACCATGTAACCAACAAAATGCCTGCTTTATGGAGCAGATTACTACAAACCTTGCTTCTACTCTCCCTTCCTGGGGATTTCAGAAAGCACAGTTCATAATTTCCCATGTCTTCACCTTCCCTGGTCTGAGACCACAACCAACCTTGAAGTGTGTAATGGCTGTTTCTGTATTTACGATTGAATTCATTCTTCTGCAGTGATTTCTTGGCGAACTTTTTTCCATCATCTTGCCGTAGTACTACACTTTTTTCAGACATGATAAGCCCCCCTGATGCAATGATTTCCTGCGTCAGGGTGGCTTTCTTTCTATCAGCTTTTTTAGATTCTGTTCATTGAAAAACAGGGAGCTTTTTCATTCGTTTTTACCGTATTCAATCTCCTTCTCTTTACTTCCGAGCCTCAATATCACAAACTGGAATCTCTCTTGTGCAAGAAAAGAAAGAAACTGTTTTCAATCACAACTAGACGGTTCTACTGCGTTTGCGTATAATTTCAGTAACGGTTCGCATTTGCAGACCAACATCAAAATCACATTGAAATGGAGGTACACTTCTATGTCCCTGATTCAGAAAGAAATTGCCGATTTTACCGTCCAGTGTTACCAGGACAACGCCTTCCGCGCTGTGAGCAAGGCGGATGTGCTGGGCAAATGGAACGTTTTCTTCTTCTATCCCGCTGACTTTACCTTTGTCTGCCCCACCGAGCTGGAGGATCTGGCGAATCTTTACGAGAAGTTCCAGGCGGTGGATTGCGAGATCTACGCGGTTTCCTGCGACACCCACTTTGTCCACAAGGCCTGGCACGATGCATCCGAGCGCATCCAGAAGATCCGGTACCCCATGCTGGCAGACCCCACTCACTGCCTGGCCAAGGATTTTGAGGTGTACATCGAAGCTGATGGTCTGGCTGAACGGGGCAGCTTCATCGTAAACCCGGAAGGCAAGATCGTGGCCTATGAGGTAAACGCCGGCAACGTGGGCCGCAACGCCGACGAGCTGCTGCGCAAGGTTCAGGCCTGCCAGTTCGTGGCAAAGCACGGTGACGAGGTATGTCCCGCCAAATGGCAGCCCGGCGCAGAGACTCTGAAGCCCAGCCTGGATCTGGTGGGCCAGCTGTAACGAGTGATCGTTTGAAAACGGTTGCCAATCACACTCCTGACAAAGCCCCATGGCCCTTTACGGGCCATGGGCAAATGGGTTTCAGCATGAACAATTTCTATGATGTAATCGTTATCGGCGGCGGCCCGGCCGGGCTTACCGCCGCTCTTTATCTGGCACGGGCCCGTTACCGTGTGGTCGTGGTGGAAAAGGACCATTTCGGCGGACAGATCACCATCACCTCCGAGGTGGTCAACTATCCCGGAGTGGAGCGCACCAGCGGCACCCAGCTTACCGAAACTATGCGCAAACAGGCGGAGCATTTCGGCGCAGAGTTTCTGCTAGCAGAGGTCACTGCGCTGGACATGACCGGCGAGATCAAAACCGTGCAGACCAGCCGGGGCCCCTTGCAGTGCTTCGGCGTACTGCTGGCCACCGGCGCGCATCCCCGCATGATCGGCTTCCCCGGAGAGGAACAGTTCCGGGGCCGGGGTGTGGCCTACTGTGCCACCTGCGACGGTGAATTCTTTACCGGCAAGGACGTTTTTGTGGTGGGCGGCGGCTTTGCTGCCGCGGAGGAAAGCGTCTTCCTCACCAAATACGCCCGCCATGTGACCATCCTCATCCGGGAGGACGACTTCACCTGTGCGCAGGCCGTGGCGGATGCTGCCCGGAATCACGAGAAAATCAGCATTCTGACCAACACTGTGGTGGTGGAGCTTTCCGGCGACACCGCTCCCCGCTGCATCCGGATCCGTAACACGAAAACCGGACAGGAAACCGAGCACCGGGCGGCGGAGGGAGAAACCTTCGGCGTATTCGTCTTTGCTGGTTACTCCCCCTCCACCGATCTCGCCCGGGGTGTGGCAAAACTGGACGAGCAGGGCTACATCCTCACAGACCGCAGCCAGAAAACCTCGGCGGACGGGCTGTATGCCGCCGGAGATGTGTGTGTCAAGCCGCTGCGCCAGGTGGTCACTGCGGTGGGCGACGGCGCTTTGGCCGCCACTCAGCTGGAGCTGCTGTGCGCTGCCATGCAGGCAAAAACAGGGATTCGCCCCCAGCAGCCTGCAGCGCGCAGCACAGCCCCGGAGCCTGTTTCCGGCAGCAGCGAACTCATCAGCGAGGAGATGGCTGCGCAGCTTCGCACCCTTTTTGACCGGATGTCCTCTTCCCTGATTCTTCGCCTTTTCCTGGATCAGACCCCCGTCTCCCGGGAACTGCGCGAGTATATAGAGGAGCTGGCAAGCCATACACATAAGCTGACGGTGGAGCTGGCCGAGCCGTCCGGAGCAGAGCACCTGCCCTGTGTGCAGGTCTGCCGCGAGGACGGCAGCTGGACCGGGCTTGCTTTCCACGGTGTACCCGGCGGGCATGAGTTCACCTCCTTCGTTTTGGGCCTGTACAATGCTGCCGGACCCGGCCAGAGCCTTGACCCACAGACCGAAGCGGCCATTCAGACCCTTCAAAAGCCGGTGAAGCTTCAGGTGCTGGTCTCCCTATCCTGCACCATGTGCCCGGAGCTGGTGACCGCTTCCCAGCGTCTGGCTGCGGCTCATCCTCAGGTGACGGCACAGGTATATGACCTGAACCATTTTCCCGATCTGCGGGAGAAATACCAGGTAATGAGCGTTCCCTGCCTGGTAGTCAACGACGGCGAACAAATTCTCTTTGGCAAAAAGAACCTTCCGCAGCTTCTGGAACTGCTGAACTTTTGAAAGCAGCTTGCGCCGCACGGATATCCGTGCGGCGCAAGCTGCTTAGAATCCGTCATTTGAACAGATAAGAGGAGCCGCCATGTCAAAATTCGGAATCATAGAAGACACGCTATTTATTCCTCTGTTGGGCAGAATATACGCCAGTGAACGATACCCGCATATCCTGTACGATAAGAGTGCGCTGAGCCTGAAGCTGCAGCTTCCCCTCACAGAACAACCCCATCAGAGCCAATATGCACTGCTTGCCTCCGCCTGCCGAGCAGCCAACATGGACCGTTTTGTCCGAAACTTTTTAACACGCAAACCGGACGGTGCAATCGTTCAACTGGGCTGCGGACTGGAAACGGCCTATTTCCGCTGCGACAACGGGCGGACCCTCTGGTATGCACTGGATCTGCCCCATGTGATTGACTTCCGAAAAGAGCTGCTTGGAGAGCCGGAACGGGAGCACCTTATCGCCGGAGATGCTTTTTCTGAAACATGGATTCATCGGATCCGCACAGAACTGCCGCACACACCTTTGCTTGTAACCGCAGGCGGATTATTCCATTACTTTGAAGAAACTCAAATTCTGCGTCTGTTTCGGATGCTGGCTGCTTACGGAAATATTGAGCTTGTTTTCGACGCCGTAAGCAGCACCGGGCTTTTGATGATGCAGAAAAAATACATGAAACAGGTCAGCCACTCCAATGTGCAGATGTTTTTTGCGGTGGATACCGCCCAGGAGTTGGCCATCAAAACCGGTTATCGACTTCAGGTCTTTACAGAAGAACCCTTCTACTGCCATATCCCCAGAACCGGGCTAAAATTATCCACACGGCTCAATATGAAGCTTTCTGACCGATTCTCCATGGTAAAGATGATACACCTGCAGTTCTAAACATTTTCTTAATCGCATACACAGAACGGCCCCCGAAGGAAAACCCTTCGGGGGCCGTTCTGCTCTATGGAATCAGTGCTGTGAGAAGAGAAATGGGGAAGATAAATTTAGTTTTCCTTCACGGAAGGCAGGATGGTCTCCACCTCGGCGTGGGGACGGGGAATCACATGAACGGATACCAGCTCACCCACGCGCTGAGCAGCGGCAGCACCGGCGTCGGTGGCAGCCTTTACAGCGCCCACGTCGCCGCGAACCATCACGGTAACCAGACCGCCGCCGATGAATTCCTTGCCGATCAGGGTGACGTTAGCAGCCTTTACCATGGCGTCAGCCGCTTCGATGGAACCTACCAGACCCTTAGTCTCGATCATACCCAGAGCATCGTACTTCATAATAATTTCCTCCTGAAAATTTTATAATGTTTGATTCAGCAAATGTTGTTTATACGATCCGAACAGACGACGCGGAGCCAAGGCCCAGAGCATTCGCCTCTTCGGTATCCACATGACATTCCAGCGCGGATTCGCCGGTCACACGGATTACAGTGTTTTTCAGCACGCCGCCCCGCAGGCCATCCACCTGCAGGTCCACCCACTGGCCATCGTGTACGCCGAACTTCTCGGCATCCTTCGGGTGCATGTGGATGTGGCGCTGGGCGATCATCACGCCCTTTTCGGTCTGCACCGAGCCCTTCGGGCCCACCAGCGTGACGCCCGGGGTGCCGTCCAGATCACCGGACAGGCGGATGGGTGCCTTCACGCCCAGCTTGAAGCAGTCGGCCGCCAGGATTTCCACCTGGGTCTGACTGCGTACCGGGCCAAGGATGCGCACCTTTTCGATCACGCCCTTGGGACCGCAGACGGTAACCGTCTCCTTGCAGGCGTACTGACCGGGCTGGAAAAGATCCTTCATCTTCTCCAGCGTGTGGCCGGGGCCGAACAGCCGATCCAGGTCACCTTGAGAGAGGTGCACATGCCTGTTGGAAACGCCCACCGGAATCTGCTTCTCTTCCCCGCCGGGAGCTGCCTGCTGCTTCACTGCTTCCATCAGCAGCGCCAGCAGTTCATCGCATTGACTCATTGGTTCGCCGCTCCTTTCCAAATCAGTGATTCATGGAAGCGATCAGGTTCCGGACCAGCTCCGCCAGATGGGCGTCATCGGTGAAGCCCTGAGAAGCATTTTTCAGCTGCTCCGGGGTGTCGATGCTGGATTCCTGCACCGCTGCGCCGCAGCTGGGGCAGCCCTGCCGCCGCTCAAAGGAAGCCACGATGTCCGCGGGGCTGAAGTCCAGCGGACGCTGAGCGCAGCATTCCGCCGTGGGAGCTGCGGTGCGGCCCAGATC
>NZ_JAGHKE010000119.1:0-9218 GCF_017889395.1 Allofournierella sp.
GTAGGGCTCGGTGGTGAAAAAGCCCAGCTTGCTCTCGATCTCCTCCCGGCTGTGGCTGTCGAATTCCTCCTTCAGCCAGGCGATGGCCTGGGCCACCCCCTCCTCGCCGAAGGCAAAGCGCCGCTCCTTCACATCCTTCGTCTTCTCCAAACACCACACACCCATCCAGCACCAGGCGGCCAGCTCGTCACCGTCGCGCAGGACCTTATAGTTGAACTGGCCCGCATTGCCGGACACCGGATTCTTGTTCTTGTACCACTGCATGGGGTAGTTGGGATAGTTGAAATGGATCATCTTCGCATCTCCTTTTCGGGCCCGGCGCACGGGTATTTTCATTATTATAGGTCTTTTCTGCAAAAAATGCCACCAATCCGGCAGGTTTTGCTGCCTGCTCTTGCATCCCTGACCTAATTATATTACAATAAAAGCCAAAAACAGTAACGTTTGTCATTGTTTCTTATCCGTCAAGAGAGGGGTGTGCACCATGAAGATCGGTTGCCTGATCCTGGCCAGCGGTCAGGGCAAACGCTTTGGCTCCAACAAGCTGCTGGCGGACCTGTGCGGACGGCCGCTGCTGGCGCATGCTCTGAACAGTCTGCCTCCCGGCGTGTTTGCCAAGGTTCTGGTGGTTACCCGCTGGCCCCAGGTGGCACAGCTGTGCGCGGCGCAGGGCGTCGCCTGCCTGCTGCACGACCGGGAGGACCGCAGCGATGTGATCCGCCTGGGCATCCGATATATGGAAGGCATGGACGGCTGCCTGGTCTGCCAGGGCGACCAGCCCCTGTGCCGCCCGGCCAGCCTGGCCGCACTGGCACAGGCCTTTGAGCGCCAGCCGGGGTGCATCCATCGCCTTGCCTGGCAGGGGGTGGGCGCAAGCCCTGTGCTGTTCGGCGCGGCTCATTTTGCCGCACTGGCCAGCCTTCCCCCGAAAACCGGCGGCAGCGCCGTTTTGAAACGTTTCCCACAGCAGGTCCGGCTCACCGAAGCCCAGTGCGCCTGCGAGCTGTGGGATGCCGATACCCCCCAGGCCCTGGAGCGCATCGCCCGGGCCCTGCAGCCCCCCTTATCTCCATGATCCCCAAAGGAGTGTCCCCCTCATGCTGTTTGCCATCTGCGACACGCAGCCTGCCGATGCACGGCGTCTTTCCGACCTGCTCGATCACTATCTGGAGCAGAACGATCTTCACTGCCGGGTGGAGCATTTCAGCCAGCCGGAGCTGCTGCTGGAATTCTGCCGCAATCACCCCTGTACCGCCGTGTTTTTGCAGGTGACCACCGCCGGATGCCCCAATCTGGAGATTGCCGGCCGCCTGCGTGCGCTTTGCCCTGAAACACCGGTGATCCTGACCTCGGATTCCCTGGACTGCGCACCGGATGGTTACCGGGTGCGGGCCTTCGCCTATCTGCTCAAGACCCGCCTGCCGGAAAGCTTCACCGCCTGCATGGACAGCCTGTGGGATCTGCTGTTCTCTGCCGCCAACACCCTGTGCCTGCGGGCAGACCGGGAGGATGTGTTCCTGCCGCTGGAGCAGATCCGCTATTTTGAAGCCTCCGGGCACATGGTCACCGCCCACTTTTCCGCCTCGGCACTCTGGAGCACCCGGACATTCCGGGTGTCCATTCAGGAGATCGCCGACCGGCTGGAGGGGCGGGACTTTCTGCGGGTGCAGCGCAGCTTCGTGGTGAACCTGCGCTACGTGGACCGCTTCTCCAACTATATAGTCATCCTGAAAAGCGGTCAGCGCATTCCGGTTAGCGTCAAGCGTTTCTCCCAGCTGCGTCAGGAGTTTCTAAACTGGCAGAACCGCTGAGCCGCACCTGGCTTTTCGGCCAGGAAAACCCGCGTTTTGTGTCGCATCGCATTGATTCTGTGCATTTTCGGTTCTCTATTTCGTAAAATGCGTTATAATAATGGTACGCAGTTCCGGTTTGGGCGGAGCTGCGGGAATTGCACGATCTCTTCGGAGTCGGTCAAGGGAACACAGGCCGCCGCATACCCGCTATGGGTACGCGGCGGCCTGTGTTTTTGTCGTTTTTTGGTTTTATTGCATCCGGCAGCCGTAGCGGCGCAGCACCGCTTCCATCACGCCGCCCGCCACCGCCCGGGCCTTGTCCGAGATGGTGGTGTAGTCAGCTTCCCGGCCACGGGGGTCCACGTCGCCGCACTTGAAGCCCTGCGTGACCTGGATGCCCTCATGCAGCATGCCACGGATCATGCCGGGGATCTGCACCTTCAGGTCCACGCCGTCCACCCGGGCCACCGTCTGCCCGGCCTGGACCAGATCGCCGATGGCACACAGCGGCTCGAACCGGCCGCTGACGGTGCTGCGGATGATCCGCTCGCCGGTGTAGCCCATGATGTTGCCAGGTAGGCCGGAATTGGGGGCGGCGGGGCCCTCCTCGATCACCCGGCCCAGCCGATGACCGCGCTTTGTTTCCACCACATAATGGCAGTCCTGCCCGGCGCAAAAGCCGGGGCCCACCCCAATCACCAGCGGCGCGTCGGTGATGGCGGTGCCCAGATTTTTCTTGGCCAGCACCGCGTCCACCACTGCGGCGGGCTGCAGGGCCTTGATGCACGCGCCCTCCGGGTCCGGGATCACCGCCACACAGCGCTTCGCCAGCGCCGCCCGGGCCGCTTCCAGGTCCGGGCAGGCCAGGGCGGTGACGCCCTCCACGGTGTACTCGCCCTCCTCCAGCGCGGTGGAGAAGGCCACCGTGCGGCGGATGCAGGTGGGCTGGGGCAGGTCGGTCATAACCACGTCAAACCCGCACTGCCACAGCCGCCAGCCGATGCCGGTGGCAATGTCTCCGGCGCCTCGAATCACAATCAGCATATCGATTCCTCTTTCCATTCCTTTTTCTTTAAAGCAGCGCTCACCACGCGGGCGCTGCTTGTTTCTTTTACAGCCCGCACCACCCGGCGCAGGTCCGCCGGGTCACATGCATCGCTCTGGTTCAGCAGGATCACAAACCGCCGCCCTTCGCTGCCCTTGGCCAGGCCCCAGGGCTCGGCCGCCAGCCGGGCCAGCTGCTCAGGCGTCACCGGCCGGGCCGGGTCCGTTTCCAGCCGCCGGGCGGCCAGCTCAGCCCGGAAGCAGACCTGCTCCAGCGGCCGGCCCAGGCTGGAAAGCCCCAGCACCGCCACCACCAGCCCGGTTTTTGCGGGCAGGGCGGGCTCATGCTCCCCGGGAGTCTTGCAGGGCAGGCGGCGGGAGCCGTCCGCCTCGGCCAGCACATAGTCCGCCGGCGTCAAAAAGTTCTCCACCTGCTTGTCGCTCACCCCGGTCAGCTTGCCCCGCGCATCCAGCGGCCCGGCGGCCACCGCCAGCCCGGTGCGCTCCAGCACCGCCGCAATGCCTGCCGTATCCTCCGGCGAAAACACCGGGCCGTAGCGCTGCTCCTCCGGCGGGAACATGTGGGTGGTGGTGGTCACGATCACCTTTTTGCCCGCTTTGGCCAGCTCTTCGGCCAGAGTCAGCATGGCGGTGGTCTTGCCGCCCGCCCCCACCAGTGCGGTCACCCCGGGGCGCACCCCCAGAAGGCTGCTCAACGTCTCGTTCATCGCCTGCTCCTTTCCCCATTTTCCGGCATCCGTTGTGTAACTTTCAGTATAACGAAAACCCGCCGCCTGTGCAAGGGGCCCGCCGCCGGGTTTTGCTTGTAACCGGTCCCAAACCGCCGTATAATAAAAGGGCAAAATTCCGGCCGCAAAAGGAGGACCTGCCATGGAGGACCGCGACCTTATTTTTGAGACCGTATCGCTCGCGGGCGAGATTCTGCTGGCCTCCGGGGCCGAGATCTCCCGGGTAAGCGATACCATGGAGCGCATTGCCCGAGCCTACGGCAACCCCGGGCTGGATACCTTTATTTTAAGCAACGGCGTGCTGCTGTCCACCGGGGGCGGGCCCCGCAGCTACCGGGCCCGGGTGCGCCACATTCCCCTGGGCGGCGGTCGGCTGGACCGGATCGACGCGGTAAACCAGCTCTCCCGTGAAATCGAGCTGGGGCTGCACACCCCCGCCGAGGCCCACGAGCGGCTGGAGGCCATCCGGGCCATGCCCTCCAAGCCCCGCTGGCAGCAGGTGCTGGCCTCGGGGATCGGCAGCGGGACCTTTGGCTATCTGTTCGGCGGCACCGGCCGGGACGCGGCTGCAGCCTTTCTGTGCGGGCTTGTTCTGTATCTTTACTTTTTGTATCTGGTGCGAGGGCGTCTTTCCAAAATCGCCATGAACATCAGCGGCGGGGCGCTGGTCACCCTGTGCGCGCTGCTCCTGACTCATCTGGGGCTGGGCAGCAATCTGGAGATGGTCACCGCCGGTGCGGTGGTGCCGCTTCTGCCCGGCGTGGCCTTCACCAACGGCATCCGGGACATTGCCGACGAGGACTATATTTCCGGCAGCGTGCGCCTGCTGGACGCGGTGCTGGTGGTGGCCTGCCTGGCCCTGGGCGTGGGCGCGGTGATGGCCGCCTATACCGCATGGGGGGTGTGAGCATGCAGCGTTTTCTTTGCGAGGTACTGGCGGCGGGCATCGGAACCGCGGCCTTCGCCCTGATCTTTCACGTGCCCAGCCGGTATTACCTGCGCTGCGGCATCACCGGCTCGGCAGGCTGGCTGGTCTACCTGCTGTTCAAGCCCTTCTGGGGGGTGCTGCCCGCCATCTTTCTGGCCACCTTCGCGGTGCTGTGCATCTCCCGGTTTTCGGCGGTGCAGATGCGCTGCCCGGCCACCATCTTTCTGATCTCCGGCATCTTCCCGCTGGTGCCCGGTCTCGGCATCTACCAGACCGCCTACGCCATGGTGAACAACGCCACCGCCGAGGCCGGCCAGATCGGCTTTACCACCCTGAAAACCGCCATCGCCATGGTGCTGGCCATCCTGCTGGGGCTGGAGCTGCCGGGCAGCTGGTTCCGCCGCCTGGCCGCCCCCTGGACCAAGTGACCCCTTGTTGAGGTAACCTCTTATGATCGACCTTGCCCACCTGGAAAAATACCGGGAGAACAACCGCCTGGAGGCAAAGCGCGCCCAAGGCGGACTGCCCCGCAGCAGCTGGGAGACCTACTCCGCCGACCCGGCCCGGGTGAGTGTCAACATTCTGCGTCCCTCCGATGTATGGGTGGACGAGAGCGGCGGCAATCGGATCGTGATCATCCATGTGCCCCGCGCAGGCCGCCGCGACCGGCCGGTGTACCTGGGCACCGACCCCTTCTCCGGTGCCTACCGGCGGGGCGGCGAGGGGGACTATCACTGCTCCGCCGAGGAGGTGCGGGCCATGATGCGCGACCAGGCAGATCTGCCCCGGGACCTGACCCCGCTGGAGGGGCTGGACCAGAGTGCGCTCTGCCCCGACGCGGTGACCCGCTACCGGGCCCGGCTGCTGCGCTGCCGCCCCGGCCATGTGTGGGGCGAGCTGAGCGACGCAGGTCTGCTGCTTCGGCTTGGGGTGCTGGCCCGCGCCAGGGACGGAGCCCTCTGCCCCACCGCCGCCGGGCTTTTGCTTCTGGGCGAGGGGTGGGCCATCCGCTCGGTGTGGCCCCATTTCAGCCTTTCCTACCGGGAGCAGCTGCAGCCCGGCCTTGCCTGCTGCCTGCACTCGGACGGCACGAACTGGAACGGCGCACTGTTTGATTTTTATTTTGCGGCGGCTCACCGCATTTGCGCTGACCCCCGCCTGCCCGCTGAGCCGGACCACCCGGTGCAGCTGGCGGTGCGGGAGGCTCTGGCCAATGCCCTGATCCACGCGGACTACCAGGACCGCCGGGGCCTGACCATTGAAAAACGGGGCCACCGGCTTTACATCACCAACCCGGGCTGTTTCCCCATGGAACCGGCCAGCGCCCTGGCCGGCGGCGTGAGCGACGCCCGCAACCCGGGCCTGAGCGAGCTGTTCCGGCTGGTGGGTGTGGGGCGCCGGGCGGGCAGCGGCCTGCCCCAGATTCAGGCGGTGTGGCGGCTGCAGGGCTGGGAGGAGCCCTCCATCCGGGAGGAGCTGTGCCCCGGTACCACCTGCCTGCGCCTGACCTTTGCGCCCCGCCCCGCGCTGCCGCCCCGGCCTGCGGCCAGCGGCAGTCAGGCTCTGCTGGAATACCTCACCGACCAGGTGAGCGCCAGTCCCGCCCAGCTGGCCGGTGCACTGCACCTGACCTCTGGTCAGGTATGCCGGATGCTGGCCCGGCTGGCTGCCATCGGCGCGGTGGAGCCCGCCGGCAAGAACACCTGGCAGCTGAAACGCTGAACCAAACAAGCAAAAGGCCCCGGCCGTATCCAAGAGATACGGCCGGGGCCTTTTTTCATTTTTGTTCGTGCTGCAGGCGCATCAGCTCCACAAACCGGCGCAGCACCGGGTTTGCCTTCAGGGTCTTGTAATACATACCGAAGGACAGCGGCTCAACCCCGGCCAGCGGCCGCAGCACCAGCTCCGGGTCCGGGGGTGCCAGCAGCCGGGGCATCACCGCCAGACCGAACCCGGCCTTCACCAGCGTGATCACCGCCTCCGGCGACTCGCCGAAGAACAACTCGCCCGGTGCGCGCTCACCCAGCAGCTGTGCCTGTACCCGGGCAATGCTCCGGGGGGCCTTGCGGTGGTCGCCCAGCACCAGCCGCTGCCCCCGCAATTCCTCCAGGCTCAGCGGTCCCTCCCCCTCCGGCGCCTGCAGACGGGTGGTCACGCAGACCATGGGGGTTTTCTCCAGCTCGGCATAGATGCCGGGCGCTTTTTTTGCCTCGTTTTCCTGGAAGCTCAGAATCACATCCACGTGCTCCTCCTCCAGAAGCCGGTACAAAAAGTCATAGGGCACCACCTGCAGCCGGGGATGCAGGTTGGGGTAGCTTTGGGCCAGCTGCCGCAGCGGCTCGTGCAGGCTGAACAGATGGGTGTAGCCGTGGCAGCCCACCGAAAGCTCACAGAGCTCCCCCGCCGCCGGGTTCTCAAACCGCTTTTTTGCCCGCATGGCAATGGTCATCATGCCGTTGGCGTCGTGCAGAAACAGCCGCCCCGCCTCGGTGAGTTCCACACTGCGGGTGGTGCGGCGGAAAAGCTTTGTGTTCAGCTCCTCCTCCAGCGTGCGGATCTGATGGGTCACCGCGGGCTGGGTCACGTTCAGCCGCTGGGCGGCCCGCGCAAAGTTCAGGGTATCGCTCACCGCCAGAAATCAGGCCAGCTGAAAGGTATTCACCGCGCATTCCTCCCATTTCGATTAATAAATTCTGTTTATCAATAGTGACATTTTTTGAATTCACTTACAACCGGCCCGGCCCTATAATAGAACCGTTGCAGGCGCTGCCTTTGCGCCCGCAATGTTCCACAAAAACGGATTCCACAAGGAGGAATGACTATGATAAAAACCCTGATGCGGCAAATCGGCCGTACCGGGCGGACTCCCTGCTTGCTCCCCTGTTGACTGCTCTGGAGGTGCTGATTCCCTTCATCACCGCCGCCATCATCGACAAGGGCATCGAGGCGGGCTCACTGCACGAGGTCTACCGCTACGGCATCATCATGCTGGTGCTGGCCTTCGTGAGCCTGGCCTGCGGCGTGCTGGCCGGACGTTTTGCAGCCCGGGCCTCGTCCGGCTTTGCCTGCAATTTGCGGGACGGCATGTACGAAAACATCCAGACCTTTTCCTTTTCCAACATCGACAAGTTCTCCACCTCGGGCCTTGTGACCCGCATGACCACCGATGTGATCAACCTGCAGAACGCCTACCAGATGATTCTGCGCATCGCGGTGCGCGCGCCCCTGATGCTCATCTGCTGCATGGCCATGTGCTTTTTCATTAATCTGCGGCT
Organism: Allofournierella sp.; assembly: GCF_017889395.1. NCBI lineage: Bacteria > Bacillati > Bacillota > Clostridia > Eubacteriales > Oscillospiraceae > Allofournierella > Allofournierella sp. The sequence goes on from NZ_JAGHKE010000119.1 coordinate 7,790, forward strand.
GAGCCTGGTCTTCCTGGCGGCCATTGTGGTGCTGGGCGGCGCGCTGATTCTCATCATGCGCCGCACCATTCCCATCTTCGACCAGGTGTTCCGCCGGTACGATGATCTGAACGCCAGCGTGCAGGAAAACGTGAGCGCCATCCGGGTGGTAAAGGCCTATGTGCGGGAGGAGCACGAGACCGAAAAATTCACCAAGGCCGCTCAGAACCTGTACAACCTGTTCGTAAAGGCCGAGGGCCTGCTGGCTCTGAACAACCCGGTGATGATGCTGGTGGTTTACGGCTGCATCATCACCCTGTCCTGGTTCGGCGCCCACTTCGTGGTGGCGGGCAGCCTGACCACCGGCGAGCTCACCTCCCTGTTCAGCTATGTGATGGGCGTTTTGATGTCGCTGATGATGCTCTCCATGGTCTTTGTTATGGTGACCATGAGCGCCGCCAGCGCCCATCGTATCGCCGAGGTGCTTACCGAGACCCCGGACATCACCAGTCCCGCCAATGCGGTGCACGAGATCGCCGACGGCAGCATCGACTTTGACCATGTGAACTTCTGCTACAAACACGGCTCCACCGGTGAGGACGCCCTGCACGACATCGACCTGCACATCAAGAGCGGCGAGACCATCGGCATCATCGGCGGCACCGGCTGCGGCAAATCCAGTCTGGTGAACCTGATCAGCCGCCTGTACGACGCCACCGAGGGCAGCGTGAAGGTGGGCGGCCGGGATGTGCGGGAGTACGACACCGAAGCCCTGCGGGACCAGGTGGCCGTGGTGCTGCAGAAGAACGTGCTGTTCAGCGGCAGCATTCTGGATAACCTGCGCTGGGGCAAGGAGGACGCCACCGAGGAGGAATGCCGTCAGGCCTGCATCCAGGCCCAGGCGGACGAGTTCATCCAGCGCCTGCCGGACGGCTACAACACCCACATTGAACAGGGCGGCTCCAACGTGTCCGGCGGCCAGAAGCAGCGGCTGTGCATCGCCCGGGCCCTTTTGAAAAAGCCCAAGGTGCTGATTCTGGACGAAGCCACCAGCAGCATCGACACCCGCACCGAGGCACTGGTGCAGCAGGGCATGGATGCTCTGATGACCGGCCGCACCACCTTTGTGATCGCCCACCGGCTTTCCGCCGTAAAGAACGCCGACTGCATCATGGTGCTGGACGACGGCCGCATCAGCGATGTGGGCACCCACGACCAGCTGATCGCCCAGAAGGGCCGCTACTACCAGCTGTACACCGGCAACGCCATCGGGGCGTAAGCCGGCTGACAAAAAACGCCCGCGGATTTGGCAAATCCGCGGGCGTTTTCTCTGTCTGAACACAAAAAGAAAACCCACAGGCGAACCTGTGGGTTTTTGGTGGAGAATTAGGGACTCGAACCCCAGACTTCCTGCGTGTGATGCAGGCACTCTAACCAGCTGAGCTAATCC
>NZ_JAGHKE010000008.1:0-36114 GCF_017889395.1 Allofournierella sp.
CACGTAGCCCAGATCCTGCGGGATGGGCTGGTTGAAGATGATGCGGCCCACGGTGGTGTCCACCAGCTTGCTCTTCAGCTCGCCGTTCACTTCCATGGTACGGCGAACCTTGATGCGGGCCTGCAGGGTGATGACCTTGTCGCTGTAAGCCATGATGGCCTCTTCCTCATCGCGGAAGACCTTGCCCTCGCCCTTATCACCATTGTTGACCATGGTCAGATAGTAGGAACCCAGAATCATATCCTGGGTGGGCACGGCAACGGGAGCACCGTCAGAGGGCTTCAGCAGGTTGCCGGAAGCCAGCATCAGCATGCGGGCCTCGCGCTGGGCCTCCACGCTCAGGGGCAGGTGCACGGCCATCTGGTCGCCGTCGAAGTCGGCGTTGAAGGCGGTACATACCAGGGGATGCAGCTTGATGGCGTGGCCCTCAACCAGCACAGGCTCGAAGGCCTGGATGCCCAGACGGTGCAGGGTGGGCGCACGGTTCAGCATGACGGGGTGACCCTTGATTACGGTCTCCAGACTGTCCCACACTTCGGTGCGGGCGCGCTCCACCATCTTGCGGGCACTCTTGATGTTGTTGGCCAGGCCCTTTTCCACCAGGTCCTTCATCACGAAGGGCTTGAACAGCTCCAGAGCCATCTCCTTGGGCAGACCGCACTGGTACATCTTCAGCTCGGGGCCGACAACGATAACAGAACGGCCGGAGTAGTCAACACGCTTACCCAGCAGGTTCTGACGGAAGCGGCCCTGCTTACCCTTCAGCATGTCGGACAGGCTCTTCAGGGGACGGTTGTTGGGGCCGGTGACAGGACGGCCGCGGCGGCCGTTGTCGATCAGGGCGTCCACAGCCTCCTGCAGCATGCGCTTCTCGTTGCGCACGATGATATCGGGAGCGCCCAGCTCCAGCAGGCGCTTCAGACGGTTGTTACGGTTGATGACCCGGCGATACAGGTCATTCAGGTCGCTGGTGGCGAAGCGGCCGCCGTCCAGCTGGACCATGGGACGGATATCCGGCGGAATCACGGGCACAACGTCCATGATCATCCACTCGGGACGGTTGCCGGACAGACGGAAAGCCTCCACGACCTCCAGGCGCTTCAGGATGCGAACGCGCTTCTGGCCGCCGGCATCCTCCAGCTCGTTGCGCAGCTGGGTGCGCAGCTCTTCCAGATCGATCTCCGCCAGCAGCTCCTTGATGGCCTCGGCGCCCATGGCAGCCTGGAACTCATCCTCGTAGCGCTCGCGCATCTCGTGGTATTCCTTCTCGCTGAGCAGCTGCTTCTTCTCCAGCGGAGTGTAGCCGGGATCGGTTACGATGTAGCTGGCGAAGTACAGCACCTTCTCCAGCTGACGGGGGCTGATGTCCAGCATCAGGCCGATGCGGCTGGGAATGCCCTTGAAGTACCAGATATGGGAAACGGGCGCGGCCAGCTCGATGTGGCCCATGCGCTCACGGCGCACCTTGGACTTGGTGACCTCAACGCCGCAGCGGTCGCAGATCTTGCCCTTGTAGCGGATGCGCTTATACTTACCGCAGTGACACTCCCAGTCCTTGGTGGGTCCGAAGATGCGCTCGCAGAACAGGCCGTCCCGCTCGGGCTTCAGGGTGCGGTAGTTGATCGTTTCCGGCTTTTTGACCTCGCCGTAGCTCCATGCGCGGATCTGGTCGGGAGAAGCAAGGCCGATCTTGATCGAATCGAAATCGTTATATTCCATTAAACGAACCCTTCCTTTTCTAATGTTTCGATGAATGAGGGCTTGGGAGTGCGGCGCATCTTACACGCGCCGCACTCCACTCTCGGCTTGATCAGAATTCGTCGTCCAGGCCCAGGCCGTCGTCGGCAAACAGGCTTTCGTCCGGCTCAAAAATATCCTCCGGCTCATCGAAACCGGCGTCTGCATCGGGATCAGCGTCCTCGATGCTGTAATCGTTGCTCAGTTCGTTCTCCACCAGAACGTCCTCGCCCATGGGCAGATCGCGGGTATCGAAGCCAGGCTCCTCGTCGTCGAAGTTCTGCTTCAGATCGATCTCGTCGCCATTGGAATCCTGCACACGCACATCCAGACCCAGGCTCTGCAGCTCCTTGATGAGCACGCGGAAGCTTTCGGGGATGCCGGGCTTGGGAACGGGCTGGCCCTTCACGATGGCCTCGTAGGTCTTCACACGGCCGACCACGTCGTCGGACTTGACGGTCAGGATCTCCTGCAGGGTGTAGGCTGCGCCGTACGCCTCCAGGGCCCAAACCTCCATTTCGCCGAAGCGCTGGCCGCCGAACTGGGCCTTACCACCCAGAGGCTGCTGGGTAACCAGGCTGTAGGGGCCGGTGGAACGGGCGTGGATCTTATCGTCTACCAGGTGATGCAGCTTCAGGTAGTACATGTAGCCAACGGTGACGCGGTTGTCGAACTTCTCACCGGTGCGGCCGTCGTAAACGGTGCTCTTGCCGTCCTCATCCAGCTCGATCTTGGAGAAGTCGATCACGTGGCCGATCTCCGGGCGCATGATCTTGTCCAGCTTGGTGGGATATTCGGGAGCATTCTCACCGTGGTTGGTCTCGTAGGCCAGGTGGTAGCATTCGCGGATGTCCTGCTCGTGGGCACCGTCGAATACGGGGGTCATGATCTTCCAGCCCAGCGCCTTGGCGGCGTAGCTCAGATGGATCTCCAGCACCTGACCGATGTTCATACGGGAGGGAACGCCTAGGGGGTTCAGCACGATATCCAGCGGGGTACCGTCGGCCAGGAAGGGCATATCCTCCTGAGGCAGGATGCGGGAAACAACACCCTTGTTACCGTGACGGCCGGCCATCTTGTCGCCCACGCTGATCTTGCGCTTCTGAGCGATGTAGCAGCGCACAACCTGGCGCACGCCGGGCTGCAGCTCGTCGCAGTTGTCGGGAGTGAAGACCTTCACGTCCACAATGATGCCGTACTGGCCATGGGGAACGCGCAGGGAGGTGTCGCGCACCTCGCGGGCCTTCTCGCCGAAGATGGCGCGCAGCAGGCGCTCCTCAGCGGTCAGCTCGGTCTCGCCCTTCGGGGTGACCTTACCAACCAGGATGTCGCCGGCCTTGACCTCGGCACCGATGCGGATGATGCCGCGCTCGTCCAGATCCTTCAGGGCATCCTCGCCCACGTTGGGGATGTCGCGGGTGATCTCCTCGGGTCCCAGCTTGGTCTCGCGGGCCTCGGTCTCGTACTCCTCGATGTGGATGGAAGTGTAAACGTCCTCACGAACGATCTTCTCGTTGATCAGAACGGCGTCCTCGTAGTTGTAGCCCTCCCAGGTCATGAAGCCGATCAGGGCGTTCTTACCCAGGCTGATCTCACCATTCTTGGTGGCGGGGCCGTCGGCGATGACCTGACCGGCCTTCACCTCTTCGCCCTTGTCCACGATGGGGCGCTGGTTCACGCAGGTGCCCTGGTTGGAGCGCATGAACTTGATCAGCTCGTACTCGTCGGTGGTGGTCTTGCTGGTGCGGATCACGATCTTGTCGGCATCCACATGTTCCACAACACCGTCGTTCTTTGCCAGAACGCAGACGCCGGAGTCACAGGCAGCCTTGTACTCCATGCCGGTGGCCACGATGGGCTGCTGGGTAACCAGCAGAGGCACAGCCTGACGCTGCATGTTCGCACCCATCAGAGCACGGTTGGCGTCGTCGTTTTCCAGGAAGGGGATCATGGCGGTAGCCACGGACACAACCATCTTGGGGCTTACGTCCATGTAGTCCACGCGCTCGCGCTCGATTTCCAGAATCTCGTCACGGCGGCGGGCATTGACGCGGGCCTTGGTGAAGTGGCCTTTCTCGTCCAGAGGCTCGTTGGCCTGGGCCACCACGTACTCGTCTTCCACGTCGGCGGTCATGTAGACCACCTCATCGGTGACCACACCGCGCTCCTTGTCCACCTTGCGGTAGGGAGCCTCGATGAAGCCGTACTCGTTGATGCGGGCGAAGCTGGCCAGGTAGGAGATCAGACCGATGTTGGGACCTTCGGGGGTCTCAATGGGGCACATGCGGCCATAATGGCTGTAGTGTACGTCTCGAACCTCGAAACCGGCGCGGTCACGGCTCAGACCGCCGGGGCCCAGAGCGGACAGACGGCGCTTATGAGTCAGCTCAGCCAGGGGGTTGTTCTGGTCCATGAACTGAGACAGCGGGCTGGAACCGAAGAACTCCTTGATGGCGGCAACCACAGGACGGATGTTGATCAGGCTCTGGGGAGTAGCCTCGTTCATATCCTGCGCCTGCAGGGTCATGCGCTCGCGGATGACGCGCTCCATACGGGAGAAGCCGATGCGGAACTGGTTCTGCAGCAGCTCGCCCACGCTGCGGATACGGCGGTTGCCCAGGTGGTCGATGTCGTCGGTGACGCCGATGCCGTGGTCCAGGCCGTTCAGGTAGTTGATGGAGGAGAAGATGTCATCCAGGGTGACGGTCTTGCTGATGAGGCGGTCGTGGTTCTTGACCAGCAGCTCCTTCTGCTCGGCCTCGTCGCTGGTGGCATCCAGGATGGCCTTCACCTCGGCGAAGGTCACGCGCTCGTTGATGCCGCACTCCAGAACGTCGAAGTTGAAGAAGTTCTGGGCGTCCACGGTGCCGTTGGTGATAACCTTGCGCTCCCGGTCGTCGGCCATGATGAAGGCCACGGATACACCGGCGGCCTCGGCGGCCTCAGCGGCCTCACGGCTGATCTTCTCGCCGGCGGCGATCAGCAGCTCGCCGGTCAGGGGAGCGATGATGTCGCGGGCGGCCACAAAGCCGGTGATGCGGCGGGCCAGAGCCAGCTTCTTGTTCATCTTGTACCGGCCGAACCGGGACATGTCGTACCGGCGGGGGTCGAAGAACAGGTTGTTCAGATGGGTCTGGGCGCTCTCCACCGTCGGGGGCTCGCCGGGACGCAGCTTGCGGTAGGTCTCCAGCAGACCCTCTTCCTCGTTGTGGGTGGTATCCTTGTCCAGAGTGGCCAGGATGCGCTCGTCCTCACCGAAGAACTCCCGGATCTGAGCGTCGCTGCCCATGCCCAGAGCACGCAGCAGCACAGTGACGGGCAGCTTGCGGTTCTTATCGATGCGCACATAGAACACATCGTTGGAGTCGGTCTCGTACTCCAGCCAGGCACCGCGGTTGGGGTTCATGGTGGCGGTGTACAGCTTCTTACCGGTCTTGTCGTAGCTGGCGCCGAAGTAAACGCCGGGGCTACGAACCAGCTGGCTGACGATGACACGCTCCGCACCGTTGTTGATGAAGGTACCTGCGTCGGTCATGAGCGGGAAATCGCCCATGAAGATCTCCTGCTCCTTTACCTCGCCGGTCTCCTTGTTCAGCAGCCGGGCGGTAACGCGCAGGGGCGCCGCGTAGGTAGTGTCGCGTTCCTTGCACTCTTTGATGGTGTATTTGGGCTCTCCCAGATGGTAATCCACGAATTCCAGAGCCAGATTGCCGGTGAAGTCCTCAATGGTGGCAATGTCGCGGAAAACCTCTTTCAGACCCTCGTCCAAAAACCAGCGGTACGAGTTCTTCTGCACCTCGATGAGGTTGGGCATGGTGATAACCTCATCGATGCGGGAAAAGCTCATGCGTTCGGTTTTGCCAAGGGTTGTGGGCTTGACCTTCATCATAAAAAGCTTCCACTCCTATCCTGTTTCTACTTACATGATTGAGCACGCCCCGCCGGGGCAACCATGCGGCTCGCAGAATTTTGTGTAACTTTCACAAACTTTTGCAAGTTTTTTGTACATGCTGCCTTTTTTAGGGCGTGTTGATCCAATTATGGTATACCATAACAGTATAATGGCCAAAAAGCCCGGTGTCAAGCCATTTTTTCGCTTTTTTCAAAAACACCGGCCCAGGCATGATACGCCCGGGCCGGTGTTATCTTTTTGATGATTCTCAGCGGCACTGCTGCTCGCTGGCTACGATCTGGGCGAAGTCCACCGCCCCCAGCTCCCGGTTCACCTGCTCGCTGACGCGCCGGAAGACCTGCTGGAAGGCGCAGATACCGGAGGCGCCCCGGTTGCACTCGCCGCATTCCTCCAGGCAGCGGGAAAGCTGGTAGGGGCCTTCCACCGCGCGGATCACATCCAGCATGGTGATCTCGGCCGCGGGCCGGGCCAGCTCATAGCCGCCCCGGTTGCCCTTGAAGCTGGCCACCAGACCGCTGGCCACCAGCTTGCCCAGGATCTTCAGCGAAAAGCGCAGCGAAACGCTCATCTCCTGGCTGATGGAGCGTGCGTCCATCCGCTTTTGATTTTTTGCCAGACAGTAGATGATACGGATGGCGTAATCCGATTCCTGCGTGATGTGCATAACGCCGTCTCCTTTCCCGCGGACCGGGGCCCGCTGCGCGGGTGCGCCCCGCAATAACTATACTTTAATGATATAGTTAAATATATCAGATTTGGGTTGATTTGTCAAACTTCTCCCACACGCAAAAAGCCCGGGCGGCTTCTTTCAGGAAACCGCCCGGACTTTATTTTTGATTACGCGTTGGCCGCAGCCTTTTCGCCCCGGCGGAACAGCACCCGGAACACCAGGCGCACCAGCGGACCGGCGAAGAATACCTGCCAGCACAGGGCCATGGGGAAGTTCATCACCGCGGTCTGCAGCCATACGGCCACGATCTGGCTGCCGGGATTCTTAAACAGAATGGTGGCCACCAGGCTCATCATGGGGCACATCAGGCAGACGATCATGCAGGAGATGGCCAGGATCACGAAGACGGGCTTATCCACGCCGGGAGTGACCAGACGGAAGGCCAGCTTCTGGGACAGGCGTTCCACCACAAAGAACTCCAGAATAAAAGCCACCGGCCACATGATGACCATCTCGCCAAAGGCCATGACAAAGACCTGATTGCTCATCCCGCCCACATTCAGAGAAATGTTGTAGCAGATCATGGCATAGACCATCACAAAGGCCATCAGCAGGGTGAAAATAACATTTTCCTGTTTGGTTTTCGGCATAACGAATACTCCTCCACATTGTTTTTTCGGATGTTTGTGTGTCCGCAACGCTGTGTTGTTCGTTAGCCGCGCAGCCTGCAAAGCATGGCTGCTCCGGTGTCGTTTCCAATAAAACCAAACGTTCTGCGCGCCGCCCGTTTTTGGGCAGCGTCGACTATGGTACCACATTTTTCGCGCCTTCGCAAGTGTTTTTTTCTGGACAGTACTTTCCCCGTCTTCTATAATAGAGGGATACTACAGTGAAAACGAAACGGAGGCTGCGCAAATGAACCATTCCCCTTTTCCCATTCTGGAATTCGACCCGGACCGCCGGGCCAAGCTGACTCCGGAACGTCCTGCCGCTCCCCTGCTGCCGCAGCGCTGTGTGATCACCTTCTTCCGGGAGGCCCTGGAGGAACTTATCCGGGAGCAGCAGCTGGAACCCATCGCGCATCTCCATTCCGAAATCGTGAATCTGCCCATCTACCGGCTGGAGCGGGGCGGCGAGCCGGTGTGTGCCGCCCTTCCCTTTGCCACCTCGCCGGGCGCGGTCTGCACGCTGGAGGAGCTGAATGCTCTGGGTGCGGAGAAATTCGTGGTCTGCGGCGGTGCAGGCTGTCTGACTCCCGGGCTGGAGCTGGGACGGATCATCCTGCCGGTAAGTGCTGTGCGGGATGAGGGAGCATCCTACCATTATCTGGAGCCCAGTCGGGAAGTCGCCTGCCCGGCTGAGGGCCTTGCTGCTGCCCGCCGTGGCCTTGCCGCGCTGGGTGTCCCGGTGCTGGAGGGCAAGACCTGGACCACCGATGCCCTGTACCGGGAGACGGAAGAGAAAATCGCCCGCCGGGCCGCCGAAGGCTGTCTGACGGTGGAGACGGAATGCGCAGGCTTTTTCGCGGCGGCGCAGTTTCACGGCCTGCCGCTGGCTCAGCTGCTCTACGCGGGCGACGATCTGAGCGCCGCCACCTGGGACAGCCGGGGCTGGGACCGGCAGCACACCGTGCGCCGCAACCTGCTGGAAACCGCGCTGGAGCTGGTCACTTATTTCTAATTACGCAAAAATGCCGTCTGGAGATTCCAGACGGCATTTTCTATGTTCGTTTATTTGCGCTGACCCTTGAAGATCTCGATCTCGGTGGCGGGCAGCTCATGGCGGAATTCCCGCTCGGTGCGTCTCAGGTTACCGCAGATGCAGGTCTCCTCGCCCCTGGCGTCCAGCGGCATGTAGTAGCCGCAGCCGGTGCAGCGGGCATACAGGCCGGGCTTGCGCTTGAATTCCTTCGCCAAGAAGCCGGTGGCCTTGGGGCCGTGGCCCACATAGGTAAAATTCATCTTCGCCTTCAGCTCTTCCTGCTGTTTACGGATTTGCTCCTCGTTCACATTCCAGTTCGCCAGCATATACGGTTCTCCTTTTCTTTTTACTGCCTTTTTTCTGCCTTTCCGGTGATCAATCCAGGAAATCCCGCAGCTTCTTGGAGCGGCTGGGATGGCGCAGCTTGCGCAGGGCCTTGGCCTCGATCTGACGGATACGTTCACGGGTAACCTCAAACTCGTGACCAACCTCCTCCAGGGTGCGGGGACGGCCGTCCTCCAGGCCGAAGCGCAGGCGCAGCACCTTCTCCTCACGGGGGGTCAGGCTGCCCAGCACGGTGGACAGCTGCTCCTTCAGCAGGGTGTGGCTGGCAGCCTCGGCGGGCACGGGGGCATCCTCATCGGGGATGAAGTCGCCCAGATGGCTGTCTTCCTCCTCACCGATGGGGGTCTCCAGGCTTACCGGCTCCTGCGCCACACGCATGATCTCGCGCACCTTCTCCACCGGCATGTCCAGCGCCTCGCTGATCTCGTCGGCGGTGGGCTCGTGGCCGTTCTGGTGCAGCAGCTGGCTGGACACCTTCTTCACCTTGTTGATGGTTTCCACCATGTGCACCGGGATACGGATGGTACGGGCCTGGTCCGCAATGGCGCGGGTGATGGCCTGACGAATCCACCAGGTGGCGTAGGTGGAGAACTTGAAGCCCTTGGTGTGGTCGAACTTCTCCACCGCCTTGATCAGGCCCAGGTTGCCCTCCTGGATCAGGTCCAGGAACTGCATGCCGCGGCCCACATACCGCTTGGCAATGGATACAACCAGACGCAGGTTGGCCTCGCTCAGGCGCTGCTTGGCCCGCTCGCCCTTGCGGATGGCAGTCTCCAGGTTGCGCAGCTCGATTCGCTCCTCGGTGGGCAGCGCGTCCTTGGTCTGGGTCAGCCAGATGCGCTTCTCGTCGTTGGAGAGCTCCTTGTCCTCCTCGATCTCACAGATCTTGGCAAACTTCTCCTTCTTTTCCTCAATGGCCTTGTTGCCGTCCAGAATGTCCAGCGCCAGGCGGATCTCCTCGTCGCCGCTGAGCAGGGGCACCCGGCCGATCTCCTTCAGGTAGACCTTTACCGGGTCGTCGATGGCAACGCCCTCGGCGGACAGGGCGGTCTCGAACATATCCACACTGTCTTCGGTGAGGGTGAAGTTCTCGGAATCGGCATCCGGCTCATCCACGATCTCCACATTGTGGCCTTCCAGCGTCTCATACAGCTTGTCGATCTGCTCCACGTCGAAGCCGGTTTCCTCAATGGCGTCGTTAATCTCCTTGGTGGTCAGCTTGCCATTGCGCTTGCCGGTCTCGATCAGTTCGCGGATGGTGATTTTCTTTTCTGCCATACTTTTACTTCCTCCTGGTTTGGATACATTTGGACTTTTGACCTGTGTAATATGTAATGCTGCCGGGGTTCACGCCTTCTGACGGCGCAGCCCGGCAAGGTAATCTTCCAGTTCCTGGCCGCTCATGCGGGCAGCCTCGGTGCTTTTGGGGGCGCTTTGCTCGATGCGGTTCAGATACATCTCCACATCCCGGGGGCCGATGCCCACATCGTAGTTGCGGGCCAGCAGGTGGGAAATGCGGTTCACGGTATCCTCCGGCAGCTGGGTGGTCAGGGCGGTCAGGTCCGGCCGGATGCCCTGGGCCTTGCAGCGCAGGATGGCCCGGTAGGCCTCGCCCATGTCCTCCATCAGGAACTGTTCGGGGGCAAGGCGCTTTTCCACCGTGGCGATGAAATCCGGGTTCTTGACCATGGCCGCCACCAGCTGCTGCTCCGCACTGGCCACGCCCAGCGCCTTTTCGCTGTTCATGGTGTTGTAGGGCAGCTTGATGTCTGACCCCAGGCCCTGATTCAGCAGATCCCGCTCGAACTGGCGCTGCTTGCGGCGTCGGCCAGCCTTCACCGCGGCATCCAGCTGGTTCAGGATCGCGGCCTTGGCCACATCGGTCTCCTCCGCCAGACGCCCGGCATAGATGTCCCGCTCGGTGGGCGAGACGCCGTCCGCCAGAATGCGGATGACCTCCTTGATGTATTCCACCCGATCCGCCGCCCGGGTGATATCGTATTTGCTCTTCACCTTCTGGATCTTATACTCAATGGCATTGCTTGTGCCGTTGAGCAGACGGTCGAAGGCGTCGCGCCCGAACTTTTTGATAAACTCGTCCGGGTCCTTGGCGTTGGGGATGTTCAGCACCGACACCTTCACCGGACTCTCTCTGAACAGACTCAGGCTTCGGGCGGTGGCCTTCTGGCCCGCCTCGTCCGAGTCGTAGCAGAGCACCACCTCATCGGCGTACTCGGCCAGCAGCCGCACCTGCTCGGCGGTGAGGGCGGTGCCGCAGGCGGCCACCGCGGTGTCGAATCCGGCCTGGTGCAGGCTGATCACATCCATATAGCCCTCGCACAGAATGTAGCGGCGGCTGGTGCTTTTCTTGGCAATGCTCAGTGCGAACATGGCCTTGCTCTTTTTGTAGACCAGCGTTTCCGGGCTGTTGATGTACTTGGGCTTCTCATTACCCAGCACACGCCCGCCGAAGGCGATCACGTTGCCCCGCAGATCGAAGATGGGTGTCATCACCCGGCCGCGGAAGGCATCGTACACGTTGCCCTTTTCGCTGCGTTTCTCCACACCGGCGGCCAGCATCTCCTCCTCGGAAAAGCCCTTGGCCCGCAGATGCATGCGCAGTGCCCGGAAGTCGTTGGGCGCATAGCCCAGACCAAACCGCCGGATGGTGGAATCGGACAGGCCGCGCCCTCGCCAGTAGGCCCGGGCAGCAGCAGCCTCCTCGGTGGGGGCATTGAGCTGCTCGTAGAAAAAGCGGGCGGTCTCCTTGTTCACCGAAAGCACTCGGCTGCGCAGGCGGCCCACCTTGTCGTCCTCCTCGGGCATGGGCATTCCCGCCCGGCCTGCCAGATACTTGACCGCCTCCACATAGTCCAGATTGTTGATCTTCTTGATGAAGGTGATCACATCGCCGCCCGCTCCGCAGCCAAAGCAGTAAAAGCTCTGGGTCTCCGGGTAGACCACAAAGGAGGGGGTCTTTTCGCTGTGGAAGGGGCACAGCCCGGTGTGGGTGCGGCCCCGGTGGCGCAGCTGCACATAGCTGGCCACCACGTCGGTGATGTCGTTGCGGCGCACCACTTCCTCCACATATTCATGGGGAATCACAGGCAGCCCCTCCTTTCCGGGTCAAAACAATCAGGCATCAAAACTGCCCTTACAGAACGTGCCACTTGCGGGGCACGAAGAAGTCTTCAAAGGTGCGGATGGCGAACTCGTCGCTCATGCCGCTGATATAATCGGTCACCGCCCGGTCCACGCCTTCCTGATAGGCAATCTGCAGAAATCCCTCGGGCAGCAGGTCGATGTGGGTGCTCAGCCGCTCATACAGCGCGCCGATCACCCGCTCCACCTTCTCTTCCTCCCGTTTTGCGACCTTATCCACATAAACGGTGGAGTACATGAAGGCGTGCAGTGCCTCGTAGGCCTCGCCCACCTCCGGGCTGAAGGCCAGCTGACTCTGGCTGCTGTGAGCCACCAGATCGGCGATCAGGGTGGAAATGCGGCTGCTCTTGGTGTCGCCCAGCACCTCCACCACATCCCGGGGCAGCTGCTTCGGGCGCAGCACGCCGGCGGTGATGGCATCCTCAATATCGTGGTTCATATAGGCGATGCGGTCCGCATAGCGCACCGCGCAGCCCTCCAGAGTGGCAGGCCAGGTGCCCTTGGTGTGGCACACCAGACCGTTGCGCACCTCCCAGGTCAGATTCAGCCCCGCAAAGCGGCGCTCCAGCCGGTCCACCACCCGCAGGCTCTGCTGGTAATGGCGGAAGCCGTGGGGGCTCAGCTGGTTCAGCGCCCGTTCCCCCGCGTGACCGAAGGGGGTGTGCCCCAGGTCATGGCCCAGGGCCACGGCCTCGGTCAGGTCCTCGTTGAGCCGCAGCGCCCGGGCAATGGTGCGGGCGATCTGGCTCACCTCCAGGGTATGGGTGAGGCGGGTGCGGTAGTGGTCCCCCTCCGGGGAGAGAAACACCTGAGTCTTCTGCTTGAGCCGCCGGAAGGATTTGCAATGGATCACCCGATCCCGGTCCTGCTGGTAGCAGGTGCGCATGGGGCAGGGTTCCTCCGGCCGCACGCGGCCCCGGCTTTCCTCGCTCAGCGCCGCGCCCGGCGCCAGGATCTGCCGTTCAATCTGTTCTGTGTGCCTGCGGATCTCGTCCATGCCGTATCCCTCCCCTGTGCGCGTTCCGACTTTTTGAGCGGATACACTCTGTAATAATATATACGACACAAACGCCCAAAACCCTCTTTGGATTTTGTGAATTTTTTGCAAAAGCCCCAATTTTACGGCAGGAGCCGTTTGGGAAAAGCAAACTCAAAAAGGAGTGTAGAAGGGCTGGGAGATGGTGGGGGTCACCGCGCCCCGGCTCAGTTCCTGGAAGGCGGTGGGCAGCCCCACCTCCTGCCCGGCGGGCAGCGTGGCGGTAAGAGTGACCTTATCCGCAAAGACCGGCTCGTCCACCTGGGCTCCCGCGCCCTGAAGCAGCAGCAGCGCCCGCTCATAGAGGGCGTAATCCACCTCCACGGTAAGCTTCACGCAGGAGCGCACCGTGACGATCTTCGCCGCCCGCAGTCCGCTGGCCGCGCTTTCGGTGTAGGCCCGGACCAGACCGCCGGTGCCCAGCAGAATGCCGCCGAAGTACCGGGTCACTACCACGATGCAGTCGGTGAGGCCGGCATGCTGGATGCTCTCCAGTACCGGCAGGCCCGCGGTTTTGGCGGGCTCTCCGTCATCGGAATAGCGCATCCGGCCGCCCTCCCGCAGGATATAGGCATATACGTTATGACGTGCAGTGCGATGCTGGGCGCGGATGCTGTTCAAAAATTCCACCGCTTTTTCCTCGGTGTCGGCAAAGGACACGTTGGCAATGAACCGGCTGCGTTTTTCCTCGATCTCGGCCGTGGCGGTGCCCTGAATGGTGCGGTAATCCTGCATGGGCGGCGCTCCTTCTTTTATGATTTACAGACAACAAAAAAGGCGGTTTGAAACAAACCGCCTTTTTGGCTTTTGGATCTTACTTCTTGAGACCGAAACGACGGTTGAAGCGATCAACACGTCCGCCGGTGTCAACCAGTTTCTGCTTGCCAGTGTAGAAAGGATGGCACTTGGAGCAAACTTCAACGTGGATCTCAGGCTTAGTGGAACGGGTGTGGATGACCTCGCCGCAAGCGCAGGTGATGGTGCAGTCCACATAATTGGGATGGATGCCCTGTTTCATTCTTTTCACCTCTTTCTGGTTAATGACTAAAGGGGCCATGCTTGATACATGCGCCCATCACAACCTTCAATAGGAGGCCACCAGCATACACCATCCTGTGCGTATGGAGCGGCCATCGGAACGATTGCCAAAATAGTATAGCACGCCGGATTCCAAAATGCAAGCTTTTTTGTCTGCCGCCTTCAAAAAAACAGGAAGAGCGCGATTTTCGGCGTTCTTCCTGTTGAATCCGTTTTACAATTCGTATTTGTCAGCTCAGATATTGCTGCCAGTACTCTTCCAGAGTAAGATTCTGCTCCTTCAGGAAAGCTGCCAGCTCCTTGCCCACATAGCGCCAGTGCCAGGGCTTGAACTCCACGCCGGTGATCTCCTGCTTGTCCTCCGGATAACGAAGCACAAAGCCGTACTCCGCCGCGTGCTCGCTGAGCCACTGGTACTCGGGAGTCTGCACGATGGTCTCGGCATTCTTGGTCTGGCTGTACCGGGGCACCAGGTCCACCGCGAGGCCGGTGTTGTGGTCCGACTCGTAGGCCTTCTGCTCCACGCGCTGGGCCTGCTGTTCTGCGGCTGCCTGGTCCAATCCCTGACCGAGCAGCACCTGAACCTCCTGCTCATACAGCTGCTGCTGACGCTGCGCACTGCGGAAGCCGGAGATGATCTTCAGCTGTAGCCCCGCGTCCTGCGCGGCCTGATGCATGGCGAAGAACTCCTCCACAGCCCGGCTGTCCAGGTAATATCCCGCACTGTCAATGGCATCCGTCTGGGGGTCAAAGTCCTCCGGCAGCGGATTGCCCGGGCCGTTCAGCACCGCGAACCAGTCCTCCGCCGTCACGGCAGGTCCCGGCAGCGGTGTGGGCGAGGGCTCGGCGGTAGGCTCGGCCGAAACACTTTGTGCCTGCGAAGGCGCGGGAAGATCTTCCGATGCGCTCTTCTGCTCCGCTTCGCTGCCAAACACCAAAAACGCGATCAGGACTGCCGCTGCCAGCACGATCACCCCAAGGGCGATGACCCAGCCTTTTCCTCCGCCTGAGCCGCCTTTTCCCGGCGCAGAACCTTCTTCGGCGGACCAGCGGACCTTTTGCGCCGAATCTGAAGGCTGCACAGAGCCCTGCTCCATTCTTTTCTCCTCTTCCGGAGTGAAATATTTCATCTCGTGCGGCATGTTTTACCCCCTTCGTACCGTATTCCGGCCGTTTGCTTATGCTTCCTCCCGCTCTTCTTTCGCGCGGCGATAGACCATGCGGTAGTTTTTAAGGCCTGCACGCCAAGCAATGGCCAGCGCAGCAACAACCACCGCATAGATCAGCGCAAAATAGAAGAATACCTCCACTGCACCGTGCGTATAGGAAGCCACCAGCATCTTCAGGGTCTCCGGGCTCAGGTTCAGCCGGTCCATCTGAATCGATGCGTTAAACAGCAGCGGAACCACCACACTGAACAAAGCTGCCGCGGAAAAGGCGTTGATGCACCAGCGCAGCCGGGCCGCGCCGGAAGGCTGCAGCTTCATCAGCAGCACCAGTGTGATCACACATACCACAGCCAGCACCGCAAAGCCGATCCATACCATCTGGGTAACACGTGCAATATAAGGCGCAATGTAGGGTGTCACGATCAGCTGAACATAGTTGTCATAGTCCACCTGACAGCCGTTGGCCATCTCCTGCACCGCCTGACTGATCTCGTCGGTGATCTGGATGCCACGCTCTTCCAGATTGGCCTCGATGGCGTTCACGGCCGCCTGAGCCACCTCCGGATGGGCAATCAGCCGTCGGTCACCTTCGTACAAGCTCTCCACCGCCCGGAACATATCCTGCTGGATCTGGTCCTCGGTCACGATGCTGGTCATCACCTCTTCCGGGATGCCGCCCGCATTGCCATAGCTGATGTAGTTTTCGTTCAGCTGCTCCAGCGTGGTTGCACAAAAACCGCTCTCCAGCACCTGGCTGCGCAGATAGCGCGAATTGCACACGGTGCAGGCCACAACGCCCAGCACCGCCAGCAGCGCCAGCAAAAAGCTGAGCACCCAGGCCACCGCACCGGTGATCACCGGGCCGGCAGCGTTTCTGCGGATCTTTTTCTGTTTCATCCTTTGCCGCCTCCCTGTTATTTGCTCTTATCGATCATCGGACCGGACACATACTCCGCATACACAAAGTAACGCTGCGGCGTAAAACCAAGCGCATCAAAGGGGTAGCAGGTATAGAGGATTAGATTTTCGTCTGTGCGGGTAAAATCGTAGGTGGTGGCATCCTGATAATCCGCCACCTTCATCTCGGTCACACGGTATACATAGCTGCCGTAATGAGTGTCGATGTGGATGAGGCTGCCCTCCTGTACATCCTGCAGGCCGTTGAAAAAGGTGTTATTATGGCCAGCCAGCAGAACCGTCTCGCTCTCGCCGGGGATGCCTGCACCCACCGAATCCGCGTAGGTCGCCACGCCCCGATTCAGCTCCCGGGTGGAGTCGCCGTAATACAGCGGCGCGTCCACACTGGTGCCCTCGATGGTGATCTGACCATACTGGTCGCCCTTGGAGGGATACACCAGCTGACTGAACGGAACCGAGGTGGAATTTTCGATGCTCTGCGCCAGATTCTCGTACAGGTTGGTGGGCTGGCTCGTCTCGCCCTTGCTGAACAGATATTTGGCAAGCCCCACATAAGGCCCTACCGTGGGCATAGCAGCCAGATAAATCACACCGGCAGTGAGTGCAAAAAACAATACCGGCACGCCCACAAAGCTGAGCAGCTTACGCCAGAGCGGCGCTTTGGGGCGGGAAGGAGCGGATTGGGTTGGCCGGTAATCGTCCGGCCGATGATATACGGGCATGGGATAGCCCCCTTTCAACAGATGCCTGCACCGACTCCGGCTTCAGAGCGGAAGACGGTTAACAGTGAACAATTATATATCATAGGCCAAAAGACCTTTATAAACAGAAAAAACAAGGAAAGTTAGCACAACGGGTTCCTTTCCTTGTTCATGGGCAAATTATGTGGCAAACACATCATTTGCCTTGTTCGAGTGATTACTCACCCAGCTTGCGAGCCTTCACGGCAGCAGCGCCCAGCACGGAAGCCACAGCCAGAGCCACAACAGCAGCGCCGGTGGTGTTCAGGCCGGTAGCCTTGATCACGCCAGCGGTAGAAGCAGCAGCGCCACTGGTAGCAGTGGTGGTAGTGGAACCATTATTGGCAGCAGAAGCCTTAACTTCGCCTCTGACCTCAGGTACGCTAATCTCCTGACCATTGACCACCAAATTGCTGGTGGGCTTCAGAGCGAACTCATTCAGGTACACCTCGACAGCCCAGGTCGGCATCTCAACGGTAGCACCCAAAGCTTCCAGACGCTTCTCAACCATAGCATTCAGATCGCTTGCCACAGTGACCAAGGCCGCCTTATCATTCCCGGCTTTTTCTACTTTTTCAGTAGCAACCGCGAAATCGCTCTGCAGGCTCTCTTTGCTCAGGTTTGCTACCTGCTCATCAGTCAGAGCATCAATAACCTGATTCGCAACAGATTTAACGCTAGACGCGTCAACAACACTGCTAGGAACAGAAGCTTTGCTTACCCAGTTCTTGAGATCTTCCTTAGTAACAGTAGTAGCAGCAAAAGCAGAGGTAGCCATAACGGCAGCCAGAGCCAGAGCAGCAACGGTAGAAATTACCTTCTTCATTGGTATCGTCCTCCTTTCCCCAAAGATTTATATAACGCAGGTCTCCCCGCGCTATATCGAAATAAGATTCAGAACCACCGGCCAAAGAATTTCTTCGGCTTGGCGGCATCCCGCAGCTGGGGCTCCAGCCCGGCAAACACATCCGCGGCGTTCCGGGTAAGATAACGGACCGTATCGGCGCCCTGCCAGCCTTCGACCTTCTGCATGGCCGGACCGATGAGAGGCGGGCGCTTGTCCACGGAATGAGTATCGGTGGAGAGCACGTGAACGAGCTGCCACCGCAAAAACTTTTGAATCATGGCCTGGCGGCTGCCGACGCGCATGATGCTGCTGGCATTCACCTGGGTCACGGCACCCGCACTGACCAGATCGAACAGGCGGGTGGGATCGCTGAGCATATAGGGATATCGTTCCACATGGGCCAGCAGCGGTGTAATGCCCTGCAGCCCCAGGTTATAAAAGATATCCTTTGCCCAGCTGGGATAAAACATGGGGGAAAATTCCACCAGAAGATAGGGCGTGTCCTGCAAAAGCAGCGGCTCCAGATCCAGCTCCAGCAGATTGGAGCTGAAGAACACCTCCGCTCCCAGCTTCAGCTTGACCTCAAGCCCTTCCCGCTGCACCGCGTCCTGCAAAAGTGCAAACGATTCGGCACGGCGCCGGGCGAACTCCTCCACACTGGTGCGCTCGGCGTTGAAGTGCGGCGTGAGTGCGATTTCATCCACTCCCTGCTCCAGCTGGCGCCGGATCAGAGCCAGAGAATCTTCCACAGTCTGTGCGCCGTCGTCAATCCCCGGCAGGATATGGCTGTGAAGGTCCGTCATGGGCCGCTCTTCCTTTCCTTATTTGTAATATCCGTACTCGTAGGAGTAGTAGTAACCGGTATCGCGGGTGGTGCTCTTCAGATCAAAGCCGTTCAGCACCGCACCGATGATGTTGGCATTGGCCGCCTCCAGGTTCTTCTTGGCCAGTTGTGCCGACTCAATGGTGGCATTCGCATGGCTTACCACGAAGATCACGCCGTCAGCCAGTGCGCTCAGCACCGCCGCATCGGTAACCACCGAGGCCGGAGGGGTATCCATAATAATGTAGTCATACTGCTCGGAAAGGCTGTCCAGCATTTTGGCCATACGGGCGCTGCCCAACAGCTCCGCAGGATTGGGCGGGATCACACCGGCAGTGAGCACATCGATGTTCAGATCGCTGAAATGCACGATCACATCGGCGGGCGTTGCCTCACCGCTGAGCACGTTGGTCAGGCCGCTGGCACGGCGGGTGATGCGCAGGTACTTATGCATCACCGGCTTGCGCAGGTCGCAGTCAATAACCAGAACCTTTTTGCCGTTCTCCGCCAGCGAGATGGACAGGTTGATCGCCACGTTGCTCTTACCCTCGCCCGGGATGGAGCTGGTAATCACCAGACGGCGATAATTGTTGCTGGCCGCCATGAAATTGATGTTGGTGCGCAGGGTCTTGTAAGCCTCCACATACTGGAAGGGAGCGCTTTTGGAAATGATCTGCAGCTTACGATTGAGGGGCTGATCTTTTCTCTTTTTCTTCCCGAGCGCGGGCAATTTAAAAGCCATTGATCAGTCCTCCACTTCCACCTGCGGAATAACGCCCAGCACAGTAAAGCCCAGATGCTTCTGGATGTCGTCATCCGTTTTAAAGGTATTGTTCAGCATTTCCTTCAGGAAAATAAAGCCCACACTGGCCACCAGACCCAACAGGCCGGCAATGGCAGTGTTCATGGTTTTGTTGGGCGAAACCGGTGCGTCGCCCACGCGGGCGTCAGAAATCACCTTGACCGAGCCGGCCTCCACAGCCTCCTGGATCACATCCGGGGCAATCTCCACGATCTTGCCCACAATAGCCTTTGCCTCAGCCGGATTTTCATCCTCCACCGAGATCTGCATCACCTGGGTGGAATCCACCGCGGAAACGCTCACCCGGTCGGCAAGCTGCTCATAGGTCATCTCCAGGCCCAGCTCATCAATCACCTGATCCAGAACCGTATCGCTCTTTACGATGATGCCGTAGGTAGCCACCAGATTCTTGGCAGTGGTCAGCATATCGTTGGTCAGGTTGTTGCTGGTCTGGCTCTGCTGCGAATTTACAATCATGGTGGCGCTGGCCTGATACTGCGGGGTGATCAGAAAATTCGTGATCAAAAAGCCCACGATCGCACACACAATGGTGCTTGCCACAATGGCCAGCAGATTATTTTTCAGCATGAAAAATATTTCACGCAGGTCTATGGTCTCGTACTCTTGCTCCACAGTCTTTCCCTCACTACTCAACTAAAAAGGACAACTTTTGCCCTATTAAAAAATCCGATCAATCGAAGTGGTTAAAGATTTATTCGAAACCATTCGATGACGCTTTAAAGTATATCACAAAGGTTTTTCGCCTGCAAGGCAAAAGCATTTTTTCGTAAACTCGCATAAAGGAATTACGCCCTTGGATTCATTCTTTAGATAAATTCATACTAGATTTGTCATCAAGCATCACATTTCCGCCTTATAACAGCAAAAATCTCTCTTAAGCAGAGCAATTCCTGCTATCATTTTCCATTTTCATGCTCTTCGGATGAATAAAAATAAGGAACGCAGATTCCTGCGTTCCTTGTTATAATAGGTATCCTTCACTTACGCGGCGGGCTCAGCGGTAGGTTCTGGCGTTGCGGCTGTGTCTCCTTCTCCCGACTGTGCGGCTGCGTCTCCGCCCTCCGTGGAATCGGTTTGGTCACCATTTTCAGCGTCCCCTGCCGCATCTCCGCCTTCTCCGTCTGACTGGTCGCCTTCCCCGGCGGTATTCGTCTGGTCAGAACCCGATTCACCGGAATTCGATTCCGCAATGGAACCGGGCGACCAGGTGGGCCGCAGGCTGCCATCCTCCAGTTGGTGCGAAACATCCAGCGTTCCCTGTTCAGTGTCGCCGATGCCTTTGCCGTCCTCGTTGTGCAGCAGATAGGCAGCAAACTTGATCTTGTAGTCCAGATTATTAAAGGTCCCCAGCAGAACCTTTGCTCTGTTTTGATAAATCAGGTACAGCTCATTCGAATTGTCGAACTGAATGCTGGTGCAGTCATCCTTCAGCTCATAGGTCCAGAGCAGCTCCAGCAGACGGTTCACATCCTCCATGGGGTCATGCGCGTTTTGCTCACTTCCCGATGTGGAGGAAGACGAAGAGGAAACAGACTGCACCGACGACACCCCGGATGCCGCCGGAGCCGGTGTGGCGGTTGCGTTGGGCGTGGCCAGCTTCAGGTAATACCCGGCCACCGGCGCTTCGATGTCCAGCCCCAGCAGAGCGGGCAGCCCCTGGGGCTGCTCCTGGCTGATCTTCATGATCTTGAGCCCATCGCTCAGGGTCAGCCATCCGCTGTCCGACTGGGCGCACCAGGTTTCCACCGCGGGCTCCACCCGGATCACCAGCGTGCTGGGCAGCCGCCGACGGATTTCCACCCGCTCCAGATAGGGCAGGCTGACCTCCATGCTCTTCTCCTTCTGGGATGCCGAGAACTGGAACATGTTCTCCCCTACCGGGATGCCCAGTGCACCCAGAATCGCATCCTCGGTGTAGATGCCGGTATCCGCCGGTGTACTGCCGTCCATATTTTCGATTCGGAAGGTATCCACCTTGAACAATACGGTAAGCGACAGGGCCACACCAACCACCACCACCAGAAGTCCCAGCAGCGCCATCAACAGATTGCGGCGGCGGCGACGGCGGCGCAGCTCGCTGTGCGTCAGGCGGCGGGGCGGTCTGGGCTGTCTTGCGCGGACGGTTGTGCCGCGGGCAGCGCCCGGCTGCTGCATTCCCTGCGGATAACGAACCTGCTGCCGACGATACTCCGGTTGCTGCGCCGAGACCGGCCGCTGCCGGACAGTACGATTTTGCTGCGGAGCTCTTCGCTGTGCACCGGGTTGGGATTCCGGCCGGGACTGCGGCGGACGTCTGCTGCCTGCCGAAACGCGCTGTGTATTCTGCCCTCTGTTCTGTGGCTGCTGACGGCTCTGATTCCGTCTTGGCTGACGTTTCGCCACCGGTTTCCCTCCCCTCTTTTGTATTTTTCCTTGAATTTATTACAATTTGTTATTTTTTCGCCGTATTTTCCAGTCCCATCAGCTGCGCCAGCTTCGTCCAGATCTTATCCAGGCTATGAGGCTCAGCCAGACTCTGCGCATTGTGGCCCATCTGGGCCAGACGGCCCGGCTGAGCCAGCAGCTCCTCCACCATAGCGATGAGTTTTTCGCCGGTCAGGTCCTTCTCCTCCACCACCAGGGCGGCTCCGGCTTTTTGCAATTCCAGCGCATTGTAATACTGATGGTTTTCTGCCACATTGGGGCTGGGAATCAGGATCGCCGCACGGCCCACTGCCTCCAGCTCCGCCAGAGTAAGCGCACCCGCCCGGCTGATAACCAGGTCGGCCGCAGCCAGCAGTTCCGGCATGTTGTTGATGTACTCGCTCACCACCAGGTTCTCATTATAAGAGAAGCCTTTTTCGTTTGCCAGATTCTTGAAAAGCTCCACGCCCCGGCTGCCGGTGGCGTGCAGATGCAGAATGTTGCGGGGCTGCTTCTGCTCCCAGGCGGCCAGATCGGCCACCACTTCGTTGATGCGGCGGGCGCCCAGGCTGCCGCCGAAGCTCAGGATCACGATGCGGTCCCCCGCCTTCAGTCTGGCGCGGGCGGCGGCACGGTCCTGAGCAAAAATCTCCGGTCGTACCGGGTTGCCCACCACGGTGGTCTTTTGGGGCGCGCCCAGCTTTTCCACCGCTGCGGGCACTGCCGCAAAGATCACATCCACATCCTTGGCCAGCAGCTTGTTGGTCACACCGGGAAAGGCGTTCTGCTCATGGATGGCGGTCTTGATGCCCATCTTGGCAGCACAGCGCACCACCGGTCCACTCACATAACCGCCGCAGCCGATCACCAAATCCGGCTGAACCTGACGCATCATGGCCTTGGCCCGCGGCCCGGACAACGCCAGATGCCACACCGCCTCGATGTTGCGCAGGATGTTCTTGGGGGTCAGGCTCCGCTGGATGCCGTTCACCTCAATGTGATGAAAGGGATAGCCCGCCTGGCCCACCAGCTTAAACTCCATGCCTGCCTTGCGGCCTGCAAAGTGGATCTCCGCCTCGGGGCAGTGCTGCTTGATCGCGCCCGCGATGGCGAGCGCCGGGTTGATGTGACCGGCGGTACCGCCGGCTGCGATCAATACGCGCATGATAAGCGCCTCCTTCAAAACGATAGGGATTCCTCAAAATCAGCGGCGGAACCGGGCGTAGGGGTCCGATTCCTCCTGCGCTCGCTGGGCCTGCTTTTCCTGTTCGGCCGCGGCCTTTTCGTCGGCCTTTTTCCGGTTTCCGGCCCGGCACACACTCATCACCACGCCCATCTGCCCCAGCAGCATCAGCAGACTGGTACCGCCGGAGGAGAAGAAGGGCAGACTGATACCGGTGTTCGGGATGGTGTTGGTCACCACCGCCACATTGAACAGAAACTGGAAGCTGATCTGGGCGATGCAGCCCACCACCAGCAGACTTCCGAACCGGTCGGGAGCGTTCCAGGCAATGACAATGCCCTGGATGATCAGCAGCAGGAACAGCAGGATGCAGATCACAGCCCCCACAAAGCCCAGCTCCTCGCAGAGGATGGCAAAGATAAAGTCGTTCTGGGCCTCAGGCAGCCACATATGCTTCTGCACGCTGTTGCCAATGCCCACGCCGAACAATCCTCCGGAGCCAATGGTGTAAAGGCTCTGGCCGGTCTGGCGGGTGGAGTCCTGCATATCCGAAAAAGGCTGCAGCCAGCCCTGCAGACGTTCTGCCACGTAACCGCCGCGGGTAACCAGCAGCAGCGCGATGGCCGCTACCGCCACGCCGCCCGCCAGGAAGAACCAGCGCAGCAGCGCGCCGCCCACCAGCATGATGGAGGCTGCGATGCAGCACATCAGGATCATGGCACTGTGATGGGGCTCCAGCAGCAGCAGCACCAGAATGGGTGCCAGCAGCATGCCCGGCATGATAATACTCAGCTTCAGGTTCTGCGCCGGGCCCGCGCCGGGGAACTGGCCCTCGATGCGCTTTTGGTACCGGGCAAACAGATGGGCCAGCAGCAGGATCAGGGCGAATTTTGCGATCTCGCTCACCTGAATGGTGGGCAGGCCGCTCACGTTGATCCAGCGGCGGCAGCCCTTGATGGGCGGCATGAACAGAACCACAACCAGAAGTCCCAGGGTCACAAAATACAGCGGCCAGGCGAACCGCCGTATCCAGTGGTAATCCACCCGGGAGACGATCAACGCGGCCACCAGACCCATAATCGCGTAGATGGTCTGAGGGCCAACATATTCATAGCTGGTGCCGAACTTATTCAGCGAGGTGGCATAGCTGGCACTGAACAGAATGATCAGACCAAACACCTGCAGGATGATCAGGTTTGCCAGAAAGGCCCCGTTCAGCTTGCCCGGGTGCTTGTAGAACATGCGCACCGGGGTTCGGCTGGCCTGACAGGCCTGGCGGGCAGCGCGATGAAGTTGCTCCGCCCGCTGCCTCGCACCGTTTTGCGGCCGGGGCGCTCGATAGGTCTGGCGGGCCGTACCGCCGTGTCGTGCCATATCGGTCATGGCCACAGACCTCCTTTTTCAGGGATACTCAGGCCGGTTGCGCGGCCTGGCAAAAAGACATTAGTAGTAGAAATAAGCGAAGGTCAGACCCAGCACCACAAACAGTGCCGCCAGAGCACTGAAGCCTGCGTCGATCTTCACCTCACTCCAGCCACGCATCTCGAAGGAATGGTGGATGGGGGTCATCTTGAAGATGCGCTTACCGTGGGTCAGCTTGAAGTAGGTCACCTGGATCACCACGGTGGCCGCCTCCCAGATGTAGACCGCGCCGAAAAAGAACAGAATCTCCGGCCGGCCCATGGCATAGCCCAGGCCGGCGACCGCGCCGCCCAGGAACATGCTGCCGGTATCGCCCATGAAGGTCTTGGCCGGGTAGAAGTTCCAGATGAGGAAACCGGCCAGAGCGCCGGCCAGAGCCGCCGGCAGGATGGACAGCACGAACTGCCCCAAAAAGCTCACCAGGGTCAGAAAGCCCAGCATGGACACAAAGGTCACACAGGAGCACAGGCCGTCGATGCCGTCGGTCAGGTTCACCGCGTTCACCACACCGATGATCAGAATGTAGGACAGCGGGTAGAACAGGATGCCGAAATCCACCATACCGAAGAAAGGCAGGGTGATGCAGGTGCTCAGGGTGCCGTTCATCCACAGACCCGCCAGCAGCGCGGTGGTCACCAGCAGCTGACCGACGATCTTCTGCCAGGCCCGCAGGCCCAGGTTGCGCTTTTTCACCACCTTGATGAAATCGTCCAGAAAACCGATCAGGCCGAAGCCGAAGGCGGAGAAGATGGCCAGGTACAGGCCCCGGGAATCCGGGCCGCCCATCAGCTCGGGGCTGCCGTGCAGCAGGCTGGTGAGGGCCAGGCAGACCGCAAACACGGTGCCCAGGATGAAGCACAGACCGCCCATGGTGGGTGTTCCCTGCTTTTTGTTGTGCCAGGTGGGGCCGATCTCCTTGATGGTCTGCCCGAAGTGCAGCTTATGTAAGAACGGAACAATGAACAAACCGGAAACCGCCGAGATCATAAAACCGCAGGCGGCCGCCAGAATCAGCGCATAACGTGCCATAATTTGATTCTCCTCTTAGTTGTTTGTTTGGGTTTCGCCGGTATACAGCAGCTGCAGCACCTGCTCCAGCCGCATGCCCCGGCTGCCCTTTGCCAGCAGCGCGTCGCCGGGGACCATCAGGCCTTCCAGCGTGTGCGCCGCTTCCTCATGGGTCTCGCAGCGGGTCACCGCAAGACCCGCCTTTTCCGCCTCGTCGGCCGCAAACCGGCTGGCAGAGCCCAGCGTGACCAGGTGGGCCAGGCCGCTTTGGGCTGCCCAGCGCCCCACCTGCCGGTGGGCCTCTTCCTCAATGGAGCCAAGCTCCAGCATATCGCCCAGCAGCGCGAACCGCCGGCCCTTGCAGGGGTATTCCTTGAACATGTTCAGGCTGGCGTGCATGCTGTCCGGGCTGGCGTTGTAGCAGTCCTCGATGAACACCCGTCCACCGTTTTCCACCACCTTCTGGCGCATACCGGTGGTCTGGTAATCCGCCAGCGCCGCCGCGCAGCGGGCCGCGTCCAACCCCATGCGGGTGGCGGCAGCATAGGCAGCCAGCGCGTCATATACACTGTGCAGGCCCAGGGCAGGAATGGTCACCGCAAAGCTGCCGTGCTCCTTGTCCTCCAGAGTGAAGGCCATGCCGTTTTGCAATGCCTTTACCTCTACCGCACGCACGTCCGCCTCCGGGTCGTTCATGCCGTACCACACCAGGCGCAGCCGGGCGGGGATCATCCCCTCCCGCCGGGCCAGCTGCAGATATTCGTCATCTGCATTCAGGGCCAGGGGCGCGCCGTCCGGCAGACCGGTACAGATCTCCAGCTTTGCTTTCAGGATATTCTCCCGGCTGCCCAAACTTTCCAGATGGCTCACGCCGATGCAGGTAATCAGGCCCGCATCCGGCCGGGCGGCCCGGCTGAGCCGCTCGATCTCGCCCAGGGCGCTCATGCCCATTTCCACCACCGCGTACTCGGTTTCCTCCGTGATGCGGAACAGGGTATTGGGCACGCCAATCTCGTTGTTCTGGTTGCCCTCGGTCTTAATGGCTTTGCCGAATGCGCTGAGGATGGCATAGCAGAACTCTTTGGTGGTGGTCTTGCCCACGCTGCCGGTAACGCCGATCATTTTCGGATGGAACAGCATGCGGTAGTTGGCCGCCATGCGCACCATGGCATGGTGACTGCTGGGGCAAAGCACCAGCTTTTTCTCCGGCACTCCCTCCACCGGATGGTTGGCCACCACATAGGCGGCCCCTTCCTCCACTGCCTTTGCGGCAAAATCATGACCGTCCACCCGCTGGCCGGGGAAACACACGAACACACAGCCCGGACATACGGCCCGGCTGTCGGTCACCACAGCTGTGATGGTCTCACCGCCCACCGAACCGGCCTCGGCCAGCCCGGCAAGCAGCATCTTCGCAGGGATCGGCTGCATTGCAACTGCCTCCTTTTGTATTGCAGGCACCCGGCAGATGATCCGGGCCGGGCGCCTGATTGCTGAATTGTTTTCCGGCGTGGCATCAGCCCTCGCCGTTTTCTCCGCCCGCATCGGTTCCGGCATCTGTACCGGAATCGGCGGAGGATGCATCCGCAGAGGTGTCGGCATCCTGCGCCGGTTCGGCCGCGGCTGCGGCAGTGATGGTCACCACCGTACCCATGGGCGTCTCGGTGCCCGCAGCCACATCCTGTGCGGTTACCTGCCCGTTCTCATCGCCGCTGATGCGCACGTTCAGACCGGAGCCCGCCAGCATCTGGCTGGCCAGAGCTGCGCTCTTGCCGGTCACATCCGGCACGGTGGTCTTGGTGTATTCGGTGCTGTCGGTATACAGATACACCGTGGTACCTGCGGCCACCTTGGTGCCTGCCTCGGGATACTGAGCCAGCACCGTATCGCCGCTGCCCACCTTTCGGTGCGCAAGGCCGATCTTGTTCAGCTCCACCTGAGCCAGATCCCACTGGCTGTAGCTGGGATTGTTGGGCGTCACCAGATTGGGCACGGTCACATCGCCGCTGGGCAGCAGGCTCTCGTCCATCTCGATGCCCAGATAGGGAGCAACCTCACTGATGATGTTGCCGATCAGCGGGGCGCTCAGCATAGAACCGTATTCCGTTTCCGCATGGGGCTCATCCACAAAGGCCAGGATGGCGATCTGCGGGTCGTCCACCGGGAGCACCGCCAGGAAGCTGGAAACCTTCTCGTAGCCGCCGCCCTCGCGTTCACCCTGGTCCAGCTTCTCACTGGTACCGGACTTGCCGCCGATGTGATAGCCCGCCACATAGGCGTTGCGGCCAGCCGCGCCTGCGGCACCGTAGTCCACCACGCCTTCCATCATCTTCAGCACCCGCTGCGAGACCTCTTCGCTGATGACCTGGCGCTTGATGGTGGGCTCGGTCTCCTGTACCACGTTGCCCTCCTGGTCCACGATTTTATCCACAATATAGGGCTGCACCAGATAACCGCCGTTGGCGACGGCCGCCACTGCGGTGATCATCTGGATGGGCGTCACCTTCTGGGCCTGACCGAAGCTGGTGGACGCAAGGTCGATAATAGTCATGGTATCCGCCGAATGGTAGGAGATGCCCGCATAGGGGGCCTGCTCCGCCGGCAGATCGATGCCGGTCTTTTCGGTGAAGCCGAAGGCATTGTAATAATCCGAGAAGGTCTCGATGCCCATCTTCTCGGCCTCATGGATGGTAGCGATGTTGCAGCTGTTGTACAGCACCTTGCCCATGTCCTGCCATTGATGATTGGCGCCTTCGGCACAGCTATAGGGCTGGGTACCGGGCAGCACCTGATAGCTGCCGCCGCAGTAATAGGTGGTGCCGGGAGTGCTCACACCGGAATCCAGTGCAGCGGAGGTGGTGATCAGCTTGAAGACCGAACCGGGGGTATACAACTCGGTAATGGCCTTGTTTTTCCACTGGCGCTGGCGCTCGGAGCCCTGTACCTGGGTGTACTCCTCATCGGAAAGGCCCTCCAGCAGGGCAGCCCGCTGGGGGTCATAGATGGTCATGGGATCGTTGGGGTCAAAATCCGGCTTGGTGGCCATGGCCAGGATGGCGCCGGTGTTCACGTCCATCACGATCACCACGCCGCGCTCGGTTACGTTGTTTACCTTTACCGAGTTTTCCAGGTATTTTTCCGCAATGGCCTGAATGTTGGCATCCAGGGTAAGCACCAGACTGTTGCCGTCCTGTGCGGGGTATTCCTCCCGTTCATCGTTGGCGATCTCGGCACCCAGGCCGTTTTTGATGCTCACCAGACGGCCGGGCGTACCGGCCAGCGTTTCCTCGTAATAGGCCTCCAGGCCATAGAAGCCGTAGCCGTCCGCATGCATAAAGCCCAGCACACTGGCGGCGAAGGCTCCGTAGGGATATTCCCGCTTGGTATCCTGCGTTACGGTGATGGGCAGATTGTTCTCGCTGGCGTACTCCTTGATCTGGTCCGCCACCGGCTTATCCACCTGCTTGGCCAGCACCTGATACTGACTCTCGGAATCGATGAGCTTATCGTAAACCTCATTTTCATCCAGGCCCAGTATCCCGGCCACATCGGCACTCACGGTGCGCACCCGTTCGGCCCGGCGCTCCTCGGCGGGGCGCTCGTCGCCCTCCGCCGCTTTCAATGCGCTGATCTGGCTGGGGTCGGCAGCGATGGTCCACACAATGCTGCTCTTGGCCAACACCTTGCCGTTGGCATCGTAGATCTGCCCGCGTGCGGGGGTCACCGCCACATCCTTCAGCTGTTGGTTGGCCGCCTGGATGCGGTATTCATCGTGTTTTGCGATCTGCAGCCAGGCCAGCCGGCCGATCAGGATCGCAGCGCCGAAGGCAAATGCTCCCGCCAGCAGCCAGTAACGCAGCGAGCTGCGTTTGGGCGGTTGCTTTTGCGGTTTTTGCGGATTCATCATTCTTGCCATGGCTGTGTTTCCTTTGTTCGCATCAGTGTCTTTGCCGCGCATAAAGGGGGCGAAACCGATCGAATCCCCCTGATAATCGAAAAAGCGTGCGCGGCGGCACGCTTTTTCCATTTGCGGTCAGGGATCAAGATGATCCATCAGGCGCAGAAATCCGTTGTTCAGCAGATCCAAAATGCGCTGCCAACCGCTCTCCGGCCGCTGGATGGTGCTTTCGTTTTCCAGCGTCACATAGGTGATCTGGCTTTTATCCATCTTCATCAGCCCCAGCTGAGCAGCGATCTGCTCCACGTTTTTCAGGTTTGTTTTGCTGTCCAGCACGCCGGACAGATAGTTGTAGTCACTCTGGGCATTGACCAGCTGCTGATTGGTTTTCTGAATCTGGGTTGTCAGCTGGGTCAGGGTGGCCTGGCTCTGCAGCAGGCCCACGGTGAGCATGATCATCACGCAGCTTACCGCCACGGTTTTATAGGCCTGAGCGCTGATCTTCATGGCCTGCTTTTTACCCTGTACCGCTCTCATGCGGGGTTTTACGTCCAATGGCCGGTCCGCGAACCGTTCCAGTTCATAGGCTGCCTGTGCCATGTGCGCTCACCTCCTTTTTTGTTCCTTGCGTTTTATCGGTGTTCCGGCTCCCCTTTGCCGAAACAGAATACGATTCAGTCGCCCAGCTTTTCGATCACCCGAAGCTTTGCGGACCGGCTGCGCCGGTTTTCCTCCAGCTCGGCAGCGGTGGCCTCGATGGGCTTGCGGGTAATGAGCTTTCCCTTTGCCTTGCCCCCGCACACGCAGACCGGATACTCCGGCGGGCAGGTGCAGGCGGTGGCCCACTGGCGGAATTTATTCTTCACCAGTCGGTCCTCCAGCGAGTGGAAGGTGATGATGGCGAAGCGTCCGCCGGGGGCAAGCAGATCAAAGATCTCCTCCATGCCCTGGCTGAGCACATCCAGCTCGCTGTTCACCGCGATGCGCAGCGCCTGAAAGCTGCGCCGGGCGGGGTTTTTGTCCTTACGACGCACCGCCGGGGGCAGGGCGCTGGCAATGGCATCGGCCAGCTGCAGGGTGGTGGCGAAGGGCGTCTCCTCCCGGCGCTGCACGATGCGTCCGGCAATGGCCCAGGCATAGGGCTCCTCGCCGTACTCCCGCAGAATACGGGCCAGCTCTTCCCGGCTGGCGGTGTTCACCAGATCTGCCGCCGTGGGGCCGCTCTGGCTCATGCGCATATCCAGCGGCGCGTCCTGCCGGTAGGAAAAGCCCCGGGAGGCATCGTCCAGCTGATGGGAGGATACTCCCAGATCCAGCAAGGCGCCATTGATCTTTTCGATGCCCAGCCCATACAAGGCGCTGCGGGCGTTGCAGAAGTTGGTCTGCACCAGTGTGGCGGGCAGCCCCTCCAGGGCCTTGCCCGCCGCCTCGATGGCGTCCGGGTCCTGGTCCAGGCTGACCAGACGGCCGGTGGTGAGGCGTTTGGCAATCTGGCTGGAATGGCCGCCGCCTCCGGCGGTGCCGTCCAGATAGATGCCGGCCGGGTCGATGGCCAGGCCCTCCAGGCATTCGTTCAAAAGCACGGGGATGTGGCTGAATTCCATGTGCGTTCCCCCTTACAGTTCCAGTTCTTCCATGGCGGCTTCCAGCTCTTCGCTACCAAAGCCCGCCTGTTTTTGCTGCCAGGCAGCAGTGTCCCAGATCTCGGCATGCTTGCCCACACCGATGATGGTCACATCCTTCTGCAGGCCCGCGTGGGTACGCAGGCTGGGCGAGATGAGCACCCGGCCCTGTTTGTCCGGCGTGACCTCGGTGGCCATGGCGAACAGGAACCGCTGGATCTCGCGGGTCTTGACCAGGCTCTTGCCCTGCAGCTTTTCGCAGATGAGCTGCCATTCGCTCTCCGGGAAGGCGACCAGGCAGTTGTCCATCCAGCGTGTGATGACGAACACCTGACCCATCTGCTCCCGAAAGCGTGCGGGAAAATTCAGGCGGCCTTTTTCGTCGATGGCATAGTTGTACTCGCCCATCAACATACGGCGCCGCCTCCTTTCGCGCGGGGGCACGGGTTTTGCCCATCGGCTCCACCGGTGTGGAAAACTCTCCACTTTCCCCCACTTCTCCCCACTGTATCAATTATTATACGTTACCCCCACCTCAATTGCAAGATATTGCACCGAAAAAGAATCGTGAAAAATCTCGCCCCAATGCCGCTTTTTCGTGGTTTGGCTGCATATTTTTCCTGTTTTGTGTATTCTTTCCGCCGGGCACTGCCGCACAGTAAATCACGCAGGCAAGGATTTGTATTTTCACCGGATTTTCCACAGCCCGCAGCAAGCAAAAAGCCCCGTGCCTGCCGGTTCGGGCGGGCACGGGGCTCTGATGACTGACAGCCAAATCAGCCGTTATTGTTCTTCGCGTTCTGGCGCAGGTTGGCGCGCACGGTCTTGACCTCCGCCGCGTTGCGGGCCAGCTGCTCCTCGGTGATGCGCAGCATGTTTTCGCAGTAGTCGGTCACGGTGGTGCGCATCTCGCGGGACTGGCTCTGTGCGCTGGAGAGGATCTCCGCCGCGCGCTGCTGGGCAGCCCGCACGATCTGCTCCTCGCCCACCAGTACCCGGGCCCGGTCCTCGGCCTTCTTCACGATGGCCTCAGCCTCCCGCTTGGCGCTGGCGATGATGTCCGCCCGGTCGTTCACGATGGCCTTGGCCTGGCGGATCTCGGTGGGCATGTTCAGGCGCACCTCGTCGATGATGTCCCGCATTTTGTCAATGTCCACCATCCGCTTGCTGCCGGAGAACGGCAGGCCGGAGGCCTCTTCCATGGTTTCTTCCATCAGGTCCAGCAACTCGTCGATGTTCATTCTTCTCGCTCCTTTTCATAGCGGGTCACCAATACGGTGCCGTAACGGTATTGTTTTTTCTTGCAAAGGCCCTCGCACTCGTCCGGCAGATTGGCTGCCAGCTCGCTCTCGCACAGCACGGTGCCGCCAGGCGCGGTCACCCGCGCCACCTGAGGCAGGATCTGTGCCAGCGTATCGTGGCGGTAGGGCGGGTCCAGCAATACGATGTGGAACTGCTCGCCGCAGCTTGCCAGGAACGTGTCCGCCCTGGTATTTCGGATCTGGCCCTGGGCCTGCACTCCGGCAGCCTTGCAGTTCTGCTCCACAATGCGCACCGCGCCCCGGTCCTGATCCACAAACACACAGCTGGCCGCGCCACGGCTCAGCGCCTCGATGCCCAGCTGCCCGCTGCCCGCGAACAGGTCCAGTACCTTCGCTCCCGGCAGGATGAACTGCAGAGCACTGAACATGCCCTCCTTCACCCGGTCCACCGTAGGCCTTGTTATATCTTCTCCCGGCAGGGCCGCCAGCTTTGTTCCCCGGGCAGAGCCTGAGATTACGCGCATGGGGGTCCACCTCCCTTTCCTGTCCCTTTGTTTTTTCCATTATGGCCCGCACCGGCCGCTTTGTCAAGCAGAAAGGCGTGAGCCCTTACCGTTGATTTACCCTTTTTTCGGCCGCAGCATTTCCAGAATCCGGTCCACTGCGGCGGCATCACAGCCGTTCCAGAGCGTTCCGTCCACCTGGATGTTGGGCCCCTTGCCGCACTGCTTGAAGCAGTTCTGGGTGCGCAGTACTGCAGTTCCTTCGGGCAGCTGGGCCAATCCCTTTTTCAGCCGATCCATCAGAGCGGCATTTTTCGCGCCACAGCGCCCGCCGCTGCACACCACGATTTCGTGGGCGGCGGCCCCCAGCTTCAGGCTGGGATATAACCGGATCAGCTTTTCCAGCAGCGGCACTTTATAGCCGGTGCAGACGGAAATGGTCTCCAGCGCCTGGGGCGGAATATGGCCGTAGATCTCCTGGGTTTCCCGCAGCAGGGCCACAGTGTCCTCCTGCTCCAGGGTGGGGCGGCTGCCCTTGCGGCCGGCATAGTACTCCGCCGCTTCGGCAAAACGTTCGTGCAATGTGTTCTGGTCCATAGATCAGTCCTCCGTTTGGGGGTGAAAATAGTCATAGATGGTTTGGGCTGCCTTCTGGCCCACACCCTTGGCATTGGTCAGCTCATCCACATCGGCCTCGCGCACCGCACCCACCGATTTGAAATGGGCCAGCAGTGCCTTGGCGGTGGCCGGGCCCACGCCGGGAATGGCGGTCAGGCTGGAGGCATAGGCTTTCTTCTTCTGGTTCTGGCGCTGGTAAGCGATGGAGAACCGGTGTACCTCGTCCTGAATGGAGGAGATGAAGGTGAAGATGTTCCGGTGCACGCTGATGGAGATCTCGCCGCCGTCCGCGGTCACGATGGCCCGGGTGCGGTGGTGATCGTCCTTCACCATGCCGAACAGGGGCACCGCCGCCAGGGCGGTACCTGCCAGCGCCGCCTTCACCGCGCTCACCTGGCCCTTGCCGCCGTCCAGCAAGATCACGCTGGGCAGCACCGAGAACTGGCCCGCCGTACCCTTTTCGTATTCGGCGGCCCGGCGGCTCAGCGCCTCGGCCATGCTGGCGAAGTCGTCGGTGCCCGCCACGGTGCGCATTTTAAAGCGCCGGTAGCCGCTTTTCTTGGGGCGGCCGTTTTCAAACACCACCATACCGCAGACGCTGGTGCCCTCGCCCCAGTTGGAGATATCGTAGCTCTCAATCACCGCGGGCGGCTCGGGCAGGCCCAGCACCGCGGCGGCCTCGTCCAGCAGGCGCTGGCTCCGGTCAGTGCGTCCGCTCTCCCGGGCAAGGCGCTCCACCGCATTGGTGTAGGCCATGCTCACCAGCTTGGCGGTGTCGCCCCGCTGGGGCACATACAGCTGCACTTTAGTGCCCCGGGTCTCCTCCAGCAGCTGGGTTAGAGCCTCATGGCTCTCGGGCAGCACATCCACCGCGATGACCTTGGGGATCTCCTCCCCGTCCAGATAGTAACGGGGCAGGAACTCCTCCCGCAGGGCGTCCAGATCGGCGGTGCCCCGGAACAGAAACTCCCGCTTGTCGGTCAAACGGCCGGTACGGTAGCGCAAAATGGCGGCGCAGCTGTTCTGCCCCGCTCCGGCGAAGGCGATCACATCCATCTGGGTGCTCTCATCCACCACCACCTTCTGCCCGGCCGACACCTTTTTGATGGCGGCGATCTGATCCCGCAGCAGGGCGGCCTGTTCAAAGTCCAGCCGCTCGGCGGCCTCTTCCATGCGCTGCTCCAGCGTCTTCACAATGTCCTTTTTGCCGTAGCGGATCAGACGGATGGCTCCCTGTACCGCCTGGTTATAGGTCTCCTTGCTGATCTTGCCGCTGCACAGAGCCATACACTTGCCGATGTGAGCGTTCAGGCAGGGGCGGCCCTTGCCGATCTCCTGGGGAAAGCGCCGGTTGCACCGGGGCAGCAGGAACGCGTCCTGAGCAGTCTCCACCATCTGGCGCACCGCAAAGCTGCTGGTGAAGGGGCCGATGTACTCCGCCCCGTCCTCCTCCTTCTGCAGCGCCGCCGAGATGCGGGGGTATTCCTCCCTGGTGATCTTCACATAGCTGTAGCCCTTGTCGTCCTTCAGAAGGATGTTGTACTTGGGCGTGTGGGCCTTGATCTGGCTGGCCTCCAGCACCAGGGCCTCGAACTCGCTCTGGCAGACGATCACGTCGAAGTTGAAGGCATGCTCGATCATCTGGGTGACCTTGGCATCGTGGGGGACGCCCTCGCGGAAATACTGGCTCACCCGGGTGCGCAGCCGCTTGGCCTTGCCGATGTAGATGATCTCATCCCTTTTATCCCGGATGATGTAGACCCCCGGCATCAGGGGGAGCATCTTCGCTTTTTCGTGCAGTTCAGCCTTGGTCATGGGGGTCCTCCTTCTGCGGCCGGGTTTTGCGGGGCCGCTATCCTCCAGTATGCCCCGCTGTGGGGCAAAAGCAGAAAAAGGGCGGGTTTTTCAAAACCCGCCCTTTGATTTATGAAAGCAAAGAAATTACTCAGCGAAACCGGAGTTTACCAGCTTTACCAGGCCTTCCACGGCAGCCTGCTCGTCGGCGCCGTCAGCGATGATGCGGATGGTGGTGCCGCCCACGATGCCCAGGCTCAGAACGCCCAGCAGGCTCTTGGCATTCACGCGGCGCTCTTCCTTCTCGACCCAGATGGAAGACTTGTACTCGTTGGCCTTCTGGATGAAGAAGGTAGCAGGACGGGCATGCAGGCCGACTTTGTTCTCAACGGTAACTTCTTTAACAAACATGATTCATTCGCTCCTATTTCTAAAATTAGATGGGCTTCTGGTTGTTATAATAGCCCATTCTCACCCGATTGTACAGTACATTTGTGCAATTTTGTCAGTTTCCCGAATCCAGAAAATGCCGGAAACGTTTCTTTGTGCAAAACAACCACTTAGTTTTCAACAATCTCATATGAAATCCCGAAAATTTTCAACGTTATTGATATTAATTACTTTTTGTGGTTCTGATTATGCTCATTTTGATACACTTCGTACAAATCAGGACGCCGGATACGGGTGCGTTCCAAGCTTTGCTCGCGCCGCCATTTGTCTATATTGCCATGATGGCCGCTGAGCAGGACCTCCGGAACCTTTTTGCCCCGCCACTCCTCCGGGCGGGTGTACTGGGGGTACTCCAGCAGGCCGTTCCAGTGGCTTTCATCCTGATAGCCCTCCGGCTGAGACAACACACCGGGCTGCAGACGCAGCACGCTGTCTGCCACCACCAGCGCGGCCAGCTCGCCGCCGGTGAGCACATAGTCGCCGATGCTGATCTCCTCGTCCGCCAGCTCCTCGATCACCCGCTCGTCCATGCCTTCGTAATGGCCGCAAACCAGAAGAAGGCTGTCGTACTGGGCAAGACGCTTGGCGGTCTCTTCGGAAAACCGCTGGCCCGCCGCAGTCATAAATATAATATGCGGCCGCTGACGGCCCTGTTCCTCCACCTGACGGATGATATCCTGGCAGCAGTCATAGATGGGCTGGGCGTTCATTACCATGCCGCAGCCGCCGCCGTAGGGATAGTCATCCACCTGCTTCTGCCGGTTCAGGGTGTAGTCCCGGATCTGGTGGCAGTGGGTCTCGATATAGCCTCGTTTTGCGGCCCGGCCCAGGATGCTCTCGTCCAGCACCCGCTGGCACATCTCCGGAAACAGGGTCGCCACATCCACACGCATCATACCTGGTCACCATTTTCCGCTTCGCTGAACATGCCCGGAATGGGGCTGACCAGCACCTTGCGGTCCTCAATGCAGATCTTCACCAGGAAGGGCTTGACCGCCGGGAACAGGGCGGTGGAGCCGTCCGGGCAGG
>NZ_JAGHKE010000120.1:0-4956 GCF_017889395.1 Allofournierella sp.
GCTGGGGCGTTCCTTATTACTTAATGAACACCGGTGTTCGGGTGGCGCAGCCGCCCCAGAGCGCCGTTTCCGCTTCCTCTGCTCCCGCCGCAACCCCCGACCCGCAGCAGAAGGCCGAAGACACCCTGACCGCTCTGCGTGCCGCCGATGCGCCGGAGGAGCTGACCGCCGATTTTCTGCAATTTTGTGAGGAGCAGTCCCCCGGCATCTGCGACGCTCTGACCGGCGCTGCCAAAGCCGAAGGCTACAGCACGGACCTGTTCTGGCAGGCAAGCGGCAAGAGCTATCTTTATTATCAGGCGCTCTACGCCCAGCCCATGGCGGAAAACGTGCACGACACCGGCGTGACGGACGGTCCGGCGGTGCTGGCCTTCACCGGTGATGTGAACTTTGCCGACGACTGGTACAACATGCTCCACTACGCAAAGACCGCGGGCATCGAGGACTGCTTCGGCGAAAGCCTGCTGGCCGAGATGCGTGCAGCAGACATACTGTTATGCAACAATGAATTCGCCTTTTCGGACCGGGGCAGTCCCATGCCCGGCAAGCAGTTCACCTTCCGGGCCAAGACCGCCAACGTGAGCATGTGGCAGGAGCTGGGGGCAGACATTGTGGGCCTCGCCAACAACCACTGCTTTGACTACGGCGAGGATGCCTTTCTGGACACTCTGTCCACCCTGCAAAGCGCCGGTATCCCCTATGTGGGCGCGGGCAAAAATCTGGAGGAGGCCATTCAGCCCCAGTTCTTCCTGGCGGGCGGCATGAAGATCGGCTACATTGCCTGCACCCGGGCGGAAAAGTACATTCTCACCCCGGAGGCCGGGCAGGACAGCCCCGGTGTGCTGCGCTGCTATGACCCGGAGCTGGCGGTGCAGGCCATCCAGGCGGCCAGTGAGCAGTGCGACTACCTGGTGGTATACGTCCACTGGGGCACCGAGGGATCCACCGTGCTGGAGCAGGCCCAAACCGATCTGGCCACCCGCTTCACCGATGCCGGGGCGGACCTGATCGTGGGGGCGCATCCCCACATCCTGCAGGGCGTAGGCTGGCGGCAGGATACCCCGGTGCTTTACAGTCTGGGCAATTTCTGGTTCAATATGGAGACTCTGGACTCGGCCCTGTTGAAGGTAACGGTGACCGAGCCCGGTGCAGCGGGGGCCACGGTGCAGCTGCTGCCCTGCATCCAGACCGGCGGCCGGGTGAGCCTGCTGGAGGAGGACGCAGACAGGCAGCGGGTGCTGGACAGCCTGAACGCCGTGATGGAAAGCGGCTATTTTGACGAAAACGGAATTCTTTGCAAGCAAACAGCGTAAGGAGGGACCAACCATGAACGAAGCATACTGTGAGCGGCTTTGCATCGAGCAGGGCCGCCCGGAGGATGCAGAAGAGCTGCTGGCTTTGCTGCGGCAGGTGGGCTCGGAGACCGACAATCTTACCTTCGGGGCCGAGGGTCCCGCCTTCACCATTAAGCAGGAGAGGGAATATCTGCGCGCCATGGCCGAAAACCCCACCAGTGCCTTTTTTGTAGCCCGGCTGGACGGGCGCATGGTGGGCTCGCTCAGCTTCCGGGCCATGACTCTGGCACGGGCCAGCCACCGGGCCGAGATGGGCATTTCGGTGCTGCAGGAATGCTGGGGCAAGGGCGTGGGCAACCGTTTGATGGAGGCGGCCATCGACTTTGCAAAGAACAACGCAGGTGTGGAGATCATCTCGCTGGAGGTGCGGGCGGACAACACCCGCGCCCAGGCGCTCTACCGCAAATACGGCTTTGAAGAGATCGGCCGCTTCCCCGGCTTTTTTCAAGATCGACGGCAAGTGGGTGGATTTTCTGCTGATGAATCTCTATCTGTGAGCCTGTGCCACAGCACCGAGGACCAGTCTGACCGACAAAAAACGCAAAAAATCGAAAAAACAGTTCAAAGGACCCGGCAGGCAGTTGGCGCTGCCGGGTCCTTTGTGTTATAATCGGTTTATACGGGCTTTGGCCCAGTGAAGTGTGCGCGTTACAGGCCAGCTCGAGATCAATCGGGTGGGAAACTGAGCACCGGCCACCGCGCAGACCCCGAAACCCTGTTTCAAGGAGGTTTATTCAATGGTAACTTGCAGCAAAACCGGCATGTATTACGCCCGCGGCCAGTGGGTGCAGGCGGACGACGAAGCCCCCGCCAAGCTGGCAGCTCTGGGCTTTGACGAAAACGCGGTGAAGGGTGCCCACACCGGCACCATCGCCTACGGCATCTTGCAGGCCCACAATCACAGCGGCGACACCGAGGCTCTAAAGCTGAAATTCGACGCCATGGCCAGCCACGATATCACCTTCGTGGGCATCGTGCAGACCGCCCGGGCCTCCGGTCTGGAGAAGTTCCCCATGCCCTACGTGCTCACCAACTGCCACAACAGCCTGTGTGCGGTGGGCGGCACCATCAATGAGGACGACCACCTGTTCGGCCTGTCCGCCGCCAAGAAGTACGGCGGCATCTTCGTGCCCCCTCACCTGGCGGTCATTCACCAGTACATGCGCGAGATGTATGCAGGCTGCGGCAAGATGATTCTCGGATCGGACAGCCACACCCGTTACGGTGCGCTGGGCACCATGGCCATCGGCGAGGGCGGCGGCGAGCTGGCAAAGCAGCTGCTGGGCCGTACTTACGATGTGGCCCGCCCCGGCGTGGTGGCAGTGTACCTGACCGGCAAGCCCGTGGTGGGTGTCGGCCCTCAGGACGTGGCTCTGGCCATCATCGGCGCCGTGTTCAAGAACGGCTATGTGAAGAACAAGGTGATGGAGTTCGTGGGCCCCGGCATTGCTGAGCTGCCTCTGGAATACCGCAGCGGCATCGATGTGATGACCACCGAGACCACCTGTCTGTCCAGCATCTGGTGCACTGACGAGGTCACCCATGAGTACCTGACTCTGCACGGCCGCGGCGGCGATTACAAGCCCCTGGCCCCGGCGGATCTGGCCTACTACGACGGTCTGGTGGAGGTGGACCTGTCCAAGGTGCGGCCCATGATTGCTCTGCCCATGCACCCCTCCAACGTATACAGCATCGAGGAGCTGAACGCCAACCTGGAAGACATCCTGCACAAGACCGAGGAGGACTGCGCGGCTCTGATGGGCGGCAAGGCCCGCCTGGATCTGGTGAGCAAGATCGAGAACGGCAAGCTGCGTGTGGACCAGGGCGTGATTGCAGGCTGCGCGGGCGGCATGTACTCCAACATCTGCGAGGCGGCAACCATTCTGAAGGGCCACACCGGCGGCAACGGAGAATATGCCCTCAGCGTTTACCCCTCCAGCCAGCCCACCATGATGGCGCTGATGAAGAACGGCGCGCTGGGTGAACTGATGGCCGGCGGTGCCACCATCCGCACCGCCTTCTGCGGTCCCTGCTTCGGCGCGGGCGATGTGCCCGCCAACGGCTCGCTGAGCATCCGCCACACCACCCGCAACTTCCCCAGCCGGGAAGGCTCCAAGCCGGGCAACGGCCAGATCGCCGGTGTAGCTCTGATGGACGCCCGCTCCATTGCGGCCACCACCCGCAACGGCGGTATCCTGACCCCCGCCACCGACATCGACTACGACCCCACCATTCCGGCCTACGAATTCGATGATTCCAGCTACCGCAGCCGCGTTTACTCCGGCTATGGCAAGGGCAACTACGACGAGCTGCTGCGCCTGGGCCCCAACATCAAGGACTGGCCCGCCATTCAGCCCCTGCCCGAGAACCTGCTGTTGAAGATCAGCAGCTACATCACCGACCCGGTGACCACCACCGACGAGCTGATTCCCAGCGGCGAGACCAGCTCCTACCGCTCCAACCCCCTGGGCCTGGCCGAGTTCACCCTCAGCCGCAAGGACCCGGAGTACGTGGGCCGCGCCAAGGCCATTCAGGCCGAGGAGGCCGAGCGTGCCGCGGGCAAGGCCAGTGCCGGCCTGCTGGACCGCATCCATCTGGTTCCCGGCTGCGGCAAGCTGACCTGGGAGCAACTGGGCATCGCCTCCAGCATCTACGCGGTGAAGCCCGGCGACGGCTCCGCCCGTGAGCAGGCCGCCAGCTGCCAGCGCGTGCTGGGTGCAGGCGCCAACATCGCGGTGGAATACGCCACCAAGCGTTACCGCTCCAACCTGATCAACTGGGGCATGCTGCCCTTCCAGCTGGCCGGGCCCACTCCCTTCGGTCTGGGCGACTACATCCTGGTGCCCAATGTGCGCGAGGCGCTGGCCGGCGACCTCTCCTGCGTGAAGGCCTACGTGCTGAGCCTGGATGGCCCGCTGGAGTTCCACATGAGCCTGGCTCCCCTGACCGCAGACGAGCGCCAGATCCTGCTGGACGGCTGCCTGATCAACTACTACAAGCACAACTGATTCTTACCCGTATCAAATGCACAGCCGGGGCTTCCCGGCTGTACATTTTTTGTTTTGACTCCGCAGGCTGAAAAAGCCTCTTCCCCTTTGCTGCGTTCTGTGATAGAATGTGGCGGAGTAACAAACGACAGGCGGAAGAAAAACCATGAAACAGAATGCAAAATGGAAGCAGCACGCCCTGATCCGGGTGCTGGCAAACAACCACGGCAACCCCCGAACCCTGATTTTGATCGAGCCGCTGTGGGGCATCCCCTACAACCTGATCACCCCCTTCGCTACCCTTTACATGTATACCCTGGGCGTGACCGATGTGCAGATCGGTCTGATCCTTTCGGTCACCATGGCGGTACAGGTGGTCATCGCCTTCTGGGGCGGCATCCTCACCGACAAGCTGGGCCGCAAGTTCACCACCATGCTGGGTGACTTTTTCGGCTGGGCCATCGCCTGCCTGGTGTGGGCGGTGTCGCAGAATTTCTGGATGTTCCTTATTGCGGCGGTGCTCAACTGCTTTGAACAGGTGAACCAGACGGCCTGGTTCTGCCTGCTGATCGAGGACGCCGACCCCGGCGATCTGGTGGAGATCTACACCTGGG
>NZ_JAGHKE010000121.1:0-4942 GCF_017889395.1 Allofournierella sp.
TCCATGGTGGAGCCGCCCACGATCTGGAAGATGATGGTCACGGTGCCGGCTTCGCGGTCGTAGTCCGCTACGGTCAGGGGGATTCGCTCGGAATCCTCCCTCGCACGCACGATGATGAACTGGCCCGGCTGAGCCTTCTTTGCCACCAGCGGCGCTTCGATCACCAGCTTGGTGACCGTGGGGTTCAACTCTTTTCGTTCGACAATTTTAAACATTTGGGGTTACTCCTTCGCACAAAAAGGTGCGGCCGCCAGCATCCGGCAGCCGCACCGCGCTGATTAATAAAAAATTTGGCAGGAATTCTTTTTGATCTCTGTTAGATCACAGCCACGCACTCGATCTCTACCAGAGCGTCCTTGGGCAGAGCGCCTACCTGGAAGGCAGCGCGAGCCGGGAAGGGCTGCTGGAAGTACTGAGCGTAGACCTCGTTCATTGCGCCGAAGTCAGCGATGTTCTTCAGCAGAACGGTGGTCTTTACCACGCTGCTCATGTCCGCACCGGCGGTGGCCAGGATGGCCTTGATGTTCTCCAGAGACTGACGGGTCTGGCTCTGGATGTCCTCACCGGCGAAGGCGCCGGTGGCGGGGTCTACGGGCAGCTGGCCGGAAACGTAGATAGTCTTGCCCTGGGCCTGAATGGCCTGAGAGTAGGGACCGATGGCGGCGGGAGCCTTTTCAGTGGAAATAGCAGTGTTCATGATTGATTTCTCCTTTTT
The DNA here is from genome assembly GCF_017889395.1 of Allofournierella sp. NCBI lineage: Bacteria > Bacillati > Bacillota > Clostridia > Eubacteriales > Oscillospiraceae > Allofournierella > Allofournierella sp. The sequence goes on from NZ_JAGHKE010000121.1 coordinate 716, forward strand.
GGTAAAATGCTGTTACGCCTTGTGGCGAATGACCTGGCCATTCAGCGCGCCGGTGTGCTTGCCGTGATCCACAGCCACCTGGCCGTTCACGATCACGTAGGCAATGCCGTCCGGGAACTGGATGGGATCGGTGAAGGTGCCTTTGTCAATGACGGTGTTGGGGTCGAAGATGGTGATATCGGCCCAGTTGCCCACCTTCAGGGTGCCGCGGTCGGTCAGACCCAGCACGCTGGCGGGCTTGGCGGTCATCTTGTAGATGGCCTGCTCCAGGCTCATCAGCTTCTCTTCCCGCACATACTTGCCCAGAATGCGCACGAAGCTGCCGTACAGACGGGGATGGGGCTTGCCCGGGCAGAGCAGGCCGTCGGTGCAGGCGTTCATCTCGGGACGCATCATAAAGCGCTTTACGTGCTCCTCGGTGCCGTAGAAGTCCACCATGCCCACAGCGTTCTCCTCTTCCATCAGCAGGTCGAAGGCGGCGGTGTAGGGGTCCACACCACGCTTCTCGGCCAGCTCCACGATGGACAGGCCCACCGCGTCGGCGTTCTTCTCGGTCTTGACGCTGGTCACATAGATGTTCTCGAAGCCGGCGAAGTCCACGAAGTTATCCCAGCCGGGGATGCCGTGCTCCATATCGTAGACCATCTTCTTGCGCAGCTCGGGGTCGGCCAGACGGGCCACCGCCTTATCGGTGCCGCCGTCGTGTACCCAGGGAGGCAGGATAGCGCCCATCATAGTGCTGCCCGCCACATAGGGATACTGGTCGAAGCTGACGGTGATGCCTTCCTTCTTGGCCTCCTCCAGCAGCTCCAGAACCGCGTCGATCTTATCCCAGTTCTGCTTGCCGCAGACCTTGAAGTGGCTCCAGTGTACCTTTACGCCGGACTTGCGGCCGATCTCGATGACTTCCTTCATGCTGTCCAGAATGGTGTCGGCCTCGCTGCGCTGGTGGATGACGAACACGCCGTCGTATTCAGCAACCACCTTGCACATCTCGATGATCTCCTTGCTCTCGGAGTAAGCGCAGGGAATGTAGATCAGGCCGGTGGACAGGCCCATGGCGCCCGCTTCCATCTCACGGCGGGTGATGGCCTTCATCTTCTCGATCTCTTCATCGGTGGGCAGGCGGTTGTCCAGGCCCATGGCCTCCATGCGGATGTTGCCGTGGGGCACCAGGTACATCTCGTTCAGGCCGGGATGGGCCTTCTCAATCATCTTCAGATAGTTGTCGGTGGTCTCATAGGTCCAGTTGATCTCGTCGGTATCGCCGTCCAGACCGGCCAGGTTTTTGCGCCAGGGGCTGATGTACTGGGTGGGCAGCGGAGCCATGGACACGCCGTCCTGGCCCAGCAGCTCGGTGGTGATGCCCTGCATGATCTTGGGCAGCACCTGGGGCCGCAGCAGCACATCCAGGTCGCTGTGGCTGTGGGTGTCGATGAAGCCGGGGGCCACGGCCAGGCCCGCCGCGTCGATCACCTGATCGGCAGGCTCGGTGATGGTGCCGATGGCGGCGATCTTGCCGTCCTTCACCAGCACATCGGCGTTGATGCTGGCAGCGCCGGTGCCGTCGATCACGCGGCCGTTTTTGATGAGCATAGTAGACATGGGTCAAACGCCTCTCTTTTTCTAATGAGTGATGATTTTGGCTTCACAGCCAGCTGTGGCCCCGCCGCCCGGGATGCGGGCAGCGAGGCACACGAAAGGCTTTTTACTTCATCAGGGCCTTCAGCACGCCGGTGTAGCAATCGCATACCTTGACCAGCTGGTCGATCTCGATGTATTCGTTGATGGTATGAGCCAGGTTCTCACGGCTAGGTCCAAGGCCGAAGGTCTTGATGCCGGCCTCACCTGCATAGTGGCTGCCGTTGGTGCAGAAGTTGTACTGGGTGATGGTGGGATCGTAACCCATGGCCTTCAGCTCGCCGTACACAGCCTGCACGAAGTCGTCGTTCTCGTCGTACAGCCAGCCGGGGAAGAAGCGCTCGCCCTCGATCACGTTGCCGGTGTGGCACATTTCCTTGCCAACCGCGTAGCTGGCCTTTACCTTCAGCTCGGGGTCCTCAGCCATCAGCTTCTCCAGCAGGGCGTTGATGGGAGCCAGAACGCTCTCCTTGGTCTCGCCAACCAGCAGGCGGCGGTCATAGGTGGCGCGGCAGTACTCGGGCACCACGGAAGCGCCGGGGTACGGAGCGGACTTGATGTCGGTCAGCTCCAGGATGCCGTCGCCCAGAACGGGATGATGGGTGGGCTCCAGGGTGCGGATGGCCTCGATGACCTTGGCCATCTTGTAAACAGCGTTGATGCCCTTTTCGGGGTTGGCGCTGTGGCAGGGCTTGCCGAAGGTCTCGATCACGATCTCGGCACGGCCGCGCTGACCGATCTTCAGGTTCAGCTGGCTGGCCTCACCAATGACCACGTAGTCGGGCTTCACGTAAGCGCTGATCTCGCGGGCAGCAACACCCTCGAAGCACTCCTCGTGAACCACGCCGGCCACATAGATCTCACCGGCGAAATCACGGTTGGTCGCCTTGGCGAAGTTAGCGGTGGCGCAGGCCATGGCGGCAACGGCGCCCTTCATATCGGAGGTGCCGCGGCCGTAGATCTTGCCGTCTACGATCTCGGCGCCGAACGGATCATGCTCCCACTTGGAAGCATCCTCTACGGGCACGGTGTCGATGTGACCGTCGAACTGCAGGCGGGGGCCGGGACGGTTGCCCTTCATGCAGCCGATCACGTTGCCGTATTTGTCCACATGGACGCTGTCGAAGCCGTTGGCCTCGAAGAATTCTTTCAGACGAGCAACAACGCCATCCTCATGGCCGCTGTAGCTGGGAGACTGGATGAGTTTCTGGCACAGGGCCACTACGTTGTTCTGCTGTTCCTGAGTAAGCATGGGTGTATCCTCCTATCCATGGATGAGAATAAGGTAAAAACGATCGTTCGTATGAGGCGGTCTTTCCCGCCGGATACCAATTTAAAAGGGATGCTCCGCCCGCGCGGCTTGCCCCCGCGCGGGCGGGCACAGGCTCTAAAAAGCCCGTCCCGGTTGGATTTTGGAAGGGCGCGGCGCTGTGGTGCCGCGTGTGAAAATGAGAGAGTTTGAGAGGAACGGAACGGGCGGAGCTGGTTGAATGGGAAAAATCAGCCGTCGTAACGGTTGAACTTGCCGCCCCAAACCACGTTGCGGTAGTTCTCCTTGTCGGTGTCGCCCTCGGTGCTGATGAACAGGATGCGGCTGTTCTCGTCCAGGTGCAGCTTCTGCTTGAACTCAGCCAGATCCTCACGCAGCAGGATGTTGGAGATGCAGCCGGTGGTGGCAGCGCCGCTCTCGCCGGAAACAACGGGCTTGTCGCCGCCGGTGGGGGCAGCCAGAATGCGCATGCCGTCGGCAGCCACGTAATCGGGGCAGCTGATGAAGGCATCGGCGCAGTTCTTCAGAACCTCCCAGCCGATGGTGCAGGGCTCGCCGCAGGCCAGACCAGCCATGATGGTGTTCATGTCGCCGGTGACGAAGTGCAGCTTGCCGTCACCCGCTTCGGCGGTGCGGAATACGCAGTTGGCCTTCTCGGGCTCCACAACGGTGATGAAGGGACGCTCGGTGCCGTAGTAGCTGGAGATGAAGCCAGCCATGGCACCGGCCATGCTGCCTACACCAGCCTGCAGGAATACGTGGGTGGGCTTCTCAGCACCCTCTTTTTCCAGCTGCTTCACGATCTCGTAGCCCATGGTGGTGTATCCCTGCATGATCCACAGGGGGATATCGGTGTAGCCTTCCCAGGCGGTATCCTGCACCATGACCCAGCCCTTCTCCTCGGCCTGCTTGTTGGCCAGACGAACGGCATCGTCGTAGTTCAGGTCGGTGATGGAGGCGTCCGCACCCTCGGCACGGATGTTCTCCAGACGCTCCTGGGCGCTGCCCTTGGGCATGTAGACCACAGAGTGCTGACCCAGACGATTGGCAGTCCAGGCCACGCCGCGGCCATGGTTGCCATCGGTGGCGGTGACGAAGGTCACCTCGCCCAGCTTCTGGCGCACTTCATCGGACAGGATGCGGGTGGCGGGCATATCGGCAATGTCCTCGCCCAGAGTCTTGGCGATGTAACGGCCCAGAGCGTAGCTGCCGCCCAGAACCTTGAAGGCGTTCAGACCGAAGCGGTAGCTTTCGTCCTTGATGCGAACTTCCTTCACACCCAGAGCCTTGGCCAGGCCGGGCAGGCTGGTGAGAGG
>NZ_JAGHKE010000143.1:0-2347 GCF_017889395.1 Allofournierella sp.
GCTTACAGCATCCAGGCCGGGCAGGAACGGGTGCTCACCGAGAACTTTATCCGCCCTTATGCCGAGCTGCTGCGCCGGGTCATGGGAGCAAACCCCTCGCTTACCTTTACGGAACAGGCGGCGCTGGGCGGGCTGGAAAAGCTGGCGACCACGGCCGCAGCCCGGGCACTGGCTCCGCTGGAGCGGGCCTGTGAGCTGGCCGGTGTGGCACCGGAGCCGGTCTACACCGCCCGGCAGTTGTTTGACGAATTTTTGCAGCAGGTGGACCCTCAGATCTGCATGCGGTTTGCGCCCCTGTTTGAAGAGGGGGCGGGTATTTGTATCCGGGAGTCCGCCCAGGCGGCAGCCGCCCCCGGAGAGTTTCTGCAGGCGCTTGTGGCGGCAAGCCTGCACAGATCCCAGGGAGGTGAGGTTCCATGAGAAGATTCACAGGCATCAGCGCATCCAAAGGGCTGGTCATGGGGCCGGTCCACCGGCTGCACCACGGCACTGCCGGCTTGGCGCGTGTGGTCGGTCTTCCGGTGCGTGAGCAGGCCCTGTTCGATGCGGCTGTGATCCTGGCAAAAGAGGAGCTGCGCGTTCTGGAGGAAAAAACCGACGGCACCCAGCAGGCCATTCTTATGTTCCAGCGGATGATGCTAGAAGATGCAGGTCTGCTGACGCAGGTGGCCCAGCGCATCGCGGACGGCGATGGCGCGGCCGCCGCCATGGAATGGGTGGGCAGGCACTATGCCGCCACCCTGGAAAATCTGGACGATGAATACATGAGCCAGCGCTCGGTGGATGTGCTGGATGTCTGCCGCCGGGTGGTGAATATTCTGGACGGCGAGCCCCGCAAGGCTCCCGAGCTGGAGGTCCCCTGCATTCTGGTGGGGGAGCGCATCTTCCCCAGCGACATCATCAGCATCGACCGGGCCAAGATTCTGGGCTTTGCCACCAGCGGCGGCAGTATCCAGAGCCACGCGGCCATTATGGCCCGTACCATGGACATTCCCGCCGTGGTGCAGCTGGGCAATGAGATGCTGGATTACAGCGAGGGGCAGGCCGCCATTCTGGATGCCTATAACGGTGACATGATCGTCAAGCCGGACGCGGACGCGGTGCGCCACGCTCAGCGGCGGATTGTGGGCGAGGGTATGCTGAAAAAGCGGATGGCCTTCCTGAAGGACCAGCCCTGCGTGACCAAGGACGGCACCGCTGTGACCCTGATGGCCAACTGCTCCAGTCCCACCGACATTCGGGCCGCCATGGACGCGGGTGCAGATGGCGTGGGACTGCTGCGCAGCGAGTTCGTTATTACCGGCGATCACATTCCCGGCGAGGACGAGCAATACTATTATTATATGACCTGCCTGGAAGCGGCTGCCGGTCGACCGGTAATCATCAGCACCTTTGACATCGGGGCGGACAAGCGGGTGGCGGAGCTGGAGGATACCATCAATTATTCCCCGCTGGGGATGAGAGGTGTGCGGCTTCAACTGAGCCCCCCGGAGCTGTTCGTCACCCAGATGCGGGCGCTGCTGCGTACCGCGCTCAAGGGCGATTTGCGAATCATGTTCCCCATGATCACCGGCCCGGCGGACTGGAAGGAAGCCCTGGAGCTGGTGGAGGTGGCCAAGAGCCAGCTGCGCCGGGAAGGCGTGCCCTTCAATGAAAAGGTTCCGCTGGGTGCAATGATCGAGGTGCCCAGCGCTGCCCTGCTGGCCGATGAGATTCTGGCAGACCGCTGCTCCTTCGTGCACATCGGTACCAACGATCTGACCCAGTACACCTACGCGGCCGACCGGCGGGACAGCCGGATGTCCGGCTATTTTACCGGCTGGCCCCACGCGGGGGGCCGCCTGATCGACATGGTGGTGGCGGCCGCCTGGAGCCAGGAGCTGCCGGTTACCATCTGCGGCGTGAGTGCCACTGATCCGGATACTGCCGAGCGATTCATCCGCCAGGGCGTGCGGGGACTGTGCATGGAGGCGCGCAGTCTGATGCAGATCAAGGCTCACCTGCTGGAGCTGGATCTGAATGAGCCACCTCGCTTCCAGCGATAGCACAGATAAAAAATCCCCTGTTCCGCAACCCGCGGCGCAGGGGTTTTTTGCTTGTTTGCGCGAATTTGCGCAAAAATGCGAAGGCGACTCAAAATAAAATGCAGAAATTTGATTGTTTTTGATAGAAAATGCTTGAATTCGCCAAATGACTGTGCTATAGTGAAACCAGAACGAGAGATACAGGCAAAGGGGGCGGCGAAATGCTGGCAGAAAAACGGTTTGCGGTGATTCTGGATGTGCTGGCAAAGCGCCGGGCGGCAACCGTCACCGAGCTGGCTCAGCGGCTGGACACTTCGGAATCC
>NZ_JAGHKE010000144.1:0-2031 GCF_017889395.1 Allofournierella sp.
TTGCCATGCAGTACATGCTGGATGTTATTTTTGGATGTATCTATAACATGGATCGTGAAAAAAACATCGCCTATCTTGATGCATCTATTGATTTTATGGATGATCGGGAAGTCGACGAATAAAAGTGTCAAAAGGTTTCAGGAGAATCGTATCTCCTGAAATTTTTTTGGAAAAAAGTCTCAGGATATACCAGCTTGCTTGTCTTCAACATTTGCAGAATTTATACTGGAGTTAACAAAAGGGCCCTGATACACAGCAGATCGGAACGTCCGGATGCTCCGAAGCTGCATGAAAAGGGCAACATCCTCACCAAGGAAGTGCTCAAGCGCGGTAACGCCGAAGAGGTGATCGCCAGCGCGCCCTATGTGGTGACCCAGCATTATTCCACCCCCATGACCGACCATGCCTTCATGGAGCCTGAGTGCGCCATCGGCATTCCGGACGGCGAGGGCGGCCTGCTGATGTACACCGCCAGCCAGTCGGTATACGACGAGCAGAAGGAAATCTCCCGCATGCTGCAGATTCCTCCCGAGAAGGTTCGCTGCCAGACCAAGCTGGTGGGCGGCGGCTTCGGCGGCAAGGAAGATATGAGCGTGCAGCACCACGCGGCGCTGATGGCCTGGGCCACCGGCCGCCCCGTAAAGGTGAAGTTCAGCCGTCAGGAGAGCCTGAACATCCATACCAAGCGCCATGCCATGGAAATGGACGTGACCACCGCCTGTGACGAGAACGGCAAGCTGCTGGCCATGAAGGCCACCCTGATCTCCGACTGCGGCGCTTACGCCAGCCTGGGCGGCCCCGTTCTGCAGCGTGCCTGCACCTACTGCGGCGGTCCCTACAACTTCCAGAATGTGGACATCACCGGCATCTGCGTTTACACCAACAACGTGCCCGGCGGTGCGTTCCGCGGCTTCGGCGTGACCCAGAGCTGCTTCGCTGCCGAGTTGAACCTGGATCTGCTGGCCGAAAAGGTGGGCATCAGCCCCTGGGAGATTCGTTACCGCAACGCCATCCGTCCTGGTCAGGTGCTGCCCAACGGCCAGATTGCCGGCCCCGAGACCGGTTATGCCGAGTGCCTGGAGGCCGTGAAGGAAGCCTACGAGAGCAGCCCCTACGCGGGCATCGCCGGCTGCATGAAGAACAGCGGCGTGGGCGTGGGCCTGCCGGATATCGGCCGCTGCAGCCTGGCTGTGGTGGACGGCAAGGTGCACATCCGCACCAGCGCCGCCTGCATGGGCCAGGGCGTTGCCACTGTCTGCACCCAGATCGTGAACGAGGTCACCGGTGTGGACCCGCAGCACATCTTCCACGAGCGTGCCGACACGGCCATCACTCCCAACTCCGGTACCTCCACCGCTTCCCGTCAGACCGTGTTCTGCGGCGAGGCCACCCGTCGTGCATCCGGTGAGCTGGCCAACGCACTGGCAGGCCATACCCTGGAGGATCTGGAAGGCCAGAGCTTCTACGGCGAATACAGCGGCGTGACCGACCGCATGGGCAGCGACAAGCCCAACCCGGTCAGCCATGTGGCCTACGGCTACGCGGCTCAGGTGGTCATCATGGACGAGAACAAGAAAGTCGTCAAGGTGGTTGCCGCTCACGACGTTGGCCGAGTGGTCAACTACCAGTCCTGCGCCGGTCAGATCGAAGGCGGTGTGGTCATGGCTCTGGGCTATGGCCTCACCGAGGACTTCAAGATGGAAAACGGCTACGTGAAGAGCAAGTACGGCACTCTGGGCCTGCTGCGCGCCACCGACGTTCCTCCCATTGAGGTCATCTTCGTGGAGAAGGGAACTGAGGACCAGAACACCTTCGGTGCCAAGGGCGTGGGCGAGATCAGCGCCATTCCCGCGGCTCCCGCCGCAGCTCATGCGGCCTACCGTGTGGACGGTGTGTTCCGTACCAAGCTTCCTCTCCAGGACACCTTCTATAAGAAAGGGGGCAAATAAGCATGGCCAGTGCAAAAGCGGCGCCTTCTGAACAGGCGCTTTACACCCGCACCGGTATGCCCCCCCTGGCCAAGGCCATCCC